>NZ_JBFSTC010000003.1:0-144114 GCF_041466605.1 Vibrio sp. 10N.247.310.17
TCCCAGCCAAATATCCGTTCAGGTTCAAGCAATAATGCTTATCCGAACGGCATTAACTCATTGAGTGGCTTTTTTACTTTCAAACGTTGATATTTGTTAACTCTAAATTAAGCGTCTTAAGAAACGTTAATTTTAAATCTCAGGACTTTCAAACTTGAATCGGGGTCAACATCGACAAACTCAGGTGGGTTATCTAGACGCTCGATAAACTCAACACTTGGCGCTTCTTCTACCATCGTCTCAATCAAGAAGTTTGGTGACACTGCTGGTGAGTTAACACAAGCAATCACTTCACCACCTTCGGTTAGAAGCTCAGGCAAACGACGTAAGATCTTTTTGTAGTCTTTAGTAAGTGCAAAGCTGCCTTTTTGGAACGAAGGCGGATCGATAATAACCAGCTCATATGGGCCACCCTTCTTGATTTTTCCCCACGACTTAAAGATATCGTAGCCAAGGAAGTTCACCGAGCGCATATCATGCTCATTCAAGCGGTGGTTATCACGGCCTTTGTTCAGTGATCCGCGAGACATGTCTACGTTCATACATTGTCGAGCGCCACCCGCAATCGCCGCCACAGAGAAACCACAAGTGTATGCGAACAGGTTAAGAACGTTCTTATCCTTAGCATTATCTTGTACCCACTGACGGCCATTACGCATGTCTAGGAACAGACCGAAGTTCTGATTGCGGCCAATGTCTAGTTGGTACTTAAGCCCATGTTCAACCACGACTGGTGAGTCGTTCAATTGACCCCACAACACTTCAGAGGGCGCGCCATCAGCATAACGGTGTTGCAGCACAATGCTTGTGCCCTGTTTTACTTGCCAGATATCTTTGTTAGTGAGGTCGACCAATCCAGTCTTTAGAGATGATAAGAACGCTTGGTCCACTTCTTTAAACACGTTAACCAATAACTGTCCATCAACCCAATCACAAGTGAGTTGATCTAGGCCGGGCCAAAACTTGCCACGCCCGTGAAAAATACGACGTAGTTCATTCGGCACTTCATTCAATTGCTGTTCAATATGACTAAAAAACAGAGGTAAAGCTGATGCTTCCATTATTTCACTCACTTAGTGTTTAGCTTTGGCCACGTTAATGACCAAGGTTCAAGCCAACTGTCTAAACCATTAGACACGATCTCTTGATGCCATTTCTCACCCAAAGAGTCGAGGTTTCTTGGATCGCAGACATATTCGTAGGCTTGTGATTGATAGGTAAATCGAATCGCGAAGGCATGCAGATAGCCTCTGTCAGCCTCGTTCGATGGATTGTAAATAGGATCACCAACAATAGCCGAGCCAATGGACTTCATCGCGACACGGATCTGATGAGTTCGCCCCGTATAGGGTTTACATAAAAGTAGACGCTCACCGGGTTCAGCCGTTGCAGATAAAAATTGGGTAATCGCTGGGTTTTCTTTGGTTGTCAGCAGCTTCCAGCTTGAGCGTCGTGAACGCTCCATATCTCCTGAGATCAGCCCCTGCTTTTTCTTCGGCTTCTTGGAGCCTATCGCAAGGTAGTACTTCTCTACTTCACGCTTTGCAAACAACTGTGAAAGCTCACTCGCTGCCGGGGCATTTTTTGCCAACAGTAGAATTCCTGACGTCATTTTATCGAGACGATGGACTAAATATAGCTTCGGCTCATTGATTGCCTTAGCAACTTCTTGCAATAACATCGTATCACCATCGTCTTTATGGACGCTGACGCCTGGATGTTTGTTTATAAGTAAAAAATCAGAGTGATTCAGAAGAATGTCGAACATGTAAAGGCTAGCTCCATTGTAGAACGTGGAGTATACCGTGTCTGAATCCAGATTCCAGCTACGAAAAAGCCCAACGAGTTCAATAAACATTGAATCGTTGGGCTTATGTTTCAATAGGCAACTTTTACTGGGAAGTCTTTAATCAATTCGCTCTAAGCTTATGTTCTAGACTTATGATCCAGCTCTAAGCTCTAAGCTCTAAGCTCTAAGCTCTAAGCTCTAAGCAAGTTTGAACTTACCTACTAAGCCTTCAAGCTCGGCAACTTTAGCATTCAAACCTGATGTGTTCTCAGAGCTGCGAGTCGCTAACTGTAATGACTGTTCAGAGATATCACTGATTGCCGTAATATCCGCTGCGATTTCTTTTGTCACCGCTGTCTGTTCTTCTGCCGCAGTCGCAATTGAGTTAACCATGCTTTGTACGTTGCCCGCACCGCTAACAATTGCTTCTAGAGCCGATACCGCCCCTGTACTTTGCTCTACACCAATTTCAACTAAACGACAGTTGTCTTGAGTGTAAGTCACCGCTTCTTGAGTACCAGATTGAATAGATTGGATGATACCAGACACTTCTTGTGTTGCTTTAGTCGTTCTCTCCGCTAGCGCTCGTACTTCATCAGCTACCACGGCAAAACCACGACCGAACTCACCAGCACGCGCAGCTTCAATAGCTGCGTTCAGAGCCAAGAGGTTGGTTTGTTCTGCGATATCTTCGATTACCTTGATAACACTGCCAATCTGCTCGCCATGTGAACCCAGCGTGTTCATTTGTAACGACATATCGCTCATTTGAGTAGACACTTGTTGGATGCTCGCAACCATCTCCACGATCACTTTACGACCGTCTTCTGCAGACGTTTCTGAGCGGCGTGCTTCTTCATAAGTAGAAGTACCTTGTTGCGCTACTTCAGAAATGGTTAAGCTTAGTTCTTCTGCTGCAGTCGCAATCAATGTCGCTTTATCTGCTTGAGCAGAGGCGCCAGATACGATGTCGTGGCTAATTGATGATAGCTCACCAGTAACGGATTGAACTTGGGTAGTCACTGATGAGATAGAACCGAGGAGATCGACCAATGACTTTTGCATCTGGTTGATCGATTGAGCAAGGTCAGCCAATTCATCACCAGAATCATCAACAATATCTCCAGCCGTCAGGTCACCATTTGCTACGCGACGTGCAACTTGTTCAACACGAGTCAAACGGTTGGTAATAGAGCTAGACAATACAACCGCAATTACACAGCCAAACACAATCGCAACCGCAGTCAACACCATAATCGTGCGTTCGATTGTAATAAACGAATCCGTTAGTGTTAGCAGAGCTCGCTCCGTATCAGCAATCTCACTTTCAGATGCTTGATCAAGCAAATTTTCAATCGGGATAAGATTACTCTCATACAAAGAGCGAAGCTGCTGGATATTTGATAACAATGCAGTTTCGTCATTAAGCATAGGTACGAGCTTCGATTCAAACTCTTGAGTAAAGCGCCCCATTAGCTCTTCAATTCGCTGAACACGACGATGGTCCTCTGAGCCTTTACTCTCTAAACGCTTTGCTTCTTCAATTGCTTGAGAAAATTGAGTCTTGTTAGCTCGATAATCATTGAGCGCATTACCGCCCTGAACAACCGCACCCAAAGCATCACGGTAAACATCACCAGCTTCATCGATCAATATAAGGTAGGTAACAGTTCCTGGAACATCATCCAGTCTAATTTCATCAGAGCTCTCGTGAGCCCCAATCACTTCTATCGATACAATCCCTACTAACGTGACAAGCACCGCCAATATAGATCCAAAACCCAAATATAGTTTTTTTCTCACTGACAATTTCACAGAACACCTACCTAAAATAAATACAGGCCGATATAGCCTTACCGAAAAATATATCGGCCACCACACGGATAACTTTAGGGGACGATGTTTTTATTTCTCGAAAAACAATAAGTGCATCGCATAAAAAAACGGGAGCCAATGGCTCCCGCTTATCAATTAACTTTAGTTTGCGATTAGATTTTCTAAGAATTATAGCTTCTTAGAGATAAGCGCAGAACCGGCAATGATACCAATACCTAGTAGCATGATTGCACCTTTACCGCTGTCGAAGCCAGAAGAGATACCCATGAATGCTACGATAGCGATAGCTACTGGGATGATGTACTTAACGAGTGTGTACCATAGACCGAATAGAGGGAAAGATACTTCACCGTCGTTAGTGATTTCTTTCTCTAGGTCAGCACGGTTCAGTCTCCAACCAGCGAAGATACATACCAACATACCGCCAACTGCTAGGAAGATCTTATCCGTTAGTAGGTCGAAGATATCGAATGCACCAGTACCAAACAGCGTTGGACCAAAGCCACCAAGAGATAGAGAAGCGAAGATACATAGAATCGCCATTACGACACTTGCAGACAGTACAGCTGTTACACGCTTCATGCCTTTCTCATCGATTAGGTACGAAACAACAACTTCAAGTAGAGATACTGAAGAAGTCAGTGCCGCAACACTTAGACCAACGAAGAACATAAGAGCAAATAGAAGACCAACTACGCCGCCCATTTCAGCGAATAGCTGAGGAACAACAACGAATACTAGACCAGGACCTGCTGCAGGCTCCATACCGAATGCGAACATTGCAGGGAACATTGCAACACCAGCTAGGATAGCAACGCCTGTATCCATCGCCGTAACCATAGCTGTAGTTTGAACTAGGTTCTCTTTCTTCTTAAGGTAAGAACCGTAAGTCAACATACAACCCATACCAAGAGATAGTGAGAAGAATGCTTGACCTAGTGCAGCTAGGATTACACCGCTGTCTACTTTAGAGAAGTCAGGGCTGAATAGGAATTCAAGACCAGCCATCGCGCCCGGAAGCATTAGGCCTTTGATTGATACCACGATAAGGATGATGAAAAGAAGTGGCATCAGAATCTTACCCGCTTTCTCAATACCGCCAGAAATACCCTTCATAACGATGACAACGTTAAGTAGTAGGTATAGGCCCATCCACATTAGTGGCTGAACTGGGTTTGAGATAAAGCCACCGAAGCTGTCGCCAATTGCTTCAGGTGCGTCTAGTAGACCACCAGCAATTTTACCGATGTATGCGATAGACCAGCCACCTACTACAGGGTAGAAACCCATGATAAGTAAACCACTGACTACGCCAATAACACCAGCGAACGTCCAGCGACGGTCAGTTGATTTAAATGCACCTACTGCTGATTTTTGCGTATGACGGCCAATCGCAAATTCAGTTAGCATCACACTAAAACCGATGAAGATTACAAAAAACAGATAAATTGCAACGAATGCACCGCCGCCACTTTCACCTGCTGTGTATGGGAATTTCCAGATGTTACCTAAGCCAACAGCAGAACCTGCTGCAGCCATTACGAATCCTAATTTCGAACCCCAGGTATCGCGGGGTGTAGTGGTTGTATTACTAGTAGCCACGTTTACTCCAAACTTTTGTGTTATGTGATGTTGTATTTTGCTTTGTGTGGCGTCATTAAAAGATAAGGTGTATATAATAATTTACACCATTAAAAGATTTGATTGACGCTCGTTATCTAGCAAGTAAACCAGTTTAAGAATACAATTGGAAGCCCGAACCGTATATATTTCGTTATCAATGTAAATCTTTATGGTTAAATGCCGGTTTTTCATACAAAACAATTGCATTCGTCTTAAGTTAACTAAAACTTAACAACTTTAACCTGTTTACAGCTTTTGCTCTATTTTGTAAATAGTTGATTCCTTAAATTCCCATATCCGTAAAATAGCATTACTATCTAAGTGTCTCTTTTTTCGAGTATTCAATGTGGAAAAGCTCTACCATTTTTTAACTTTAGCTTCTGTCGCTTTATACTGGGTCCTTGTCGCCGGTGTGACTTTTCGTGTCGTACTAAAACGACGCTCTGTCAGCGTTTCTCTCGCATGGTTGATGGTTATCTACATAATCCCTATTGTTGGCGTCGCTTGTTACTTCCTTTTCGGAGAGCTAAATCTCGGTAGAAAGAGGGCTGAGCGTGCACATCGCATGTTTACGCCTTTTGGTGATTGGTTCCGCCAATTAAATGATTGCCAAGTCCACCTTCCAGGTAAAGTCGGCTCTCCTATCCACAAAATTGATGAGCTTTGTAACAATCGGATGGGCATTCCAGCTCTCAGCGGAAACACACTTTCACTGCAAGCTTCTCCTAATGAAATCCTACACGCAATTATCGAAGATATAGAAAACGCCCAGACTAGTATCAAAATGGTTTTCTATATTTGGCACCCCGGCGGCTTAACTGATTCCGTTGCTTCCGCACTTATTCGAGCTGCAAAACGTGGTGTCGATGTTAAAGTTTTACTCGATTCTGCAGGTAGCCCGCGTTTTTTCAAAAGTCACTGGCGTTCAATGATGAAAGACGCTGGCGTTCACGTTGTCCAAGCATTAGAGGTTAGTCCTTGGCGTATTTTCTTACGCCGTTTAGATCTAAGGCAGCACCGGAAGATCATCGTGATTGATGAGTCCATCGCCTATACCGGGTCAATGAATATGGTAGATCCAGCTCATTTCAAACAGAGCTCAGGGGTCGGCCAATGGATTGATGTCATGGTTCGCGTCACTGGACCAACCGTTAACGTGTTGTCAGCAATTCATGGTTGGGATTGGGAAGTGGAAACAGGTGAACGCATTCTTCCTGATTTACCAGAGTGTCCGGTTGAAGAAATAATGACGCACCATCCAGTTCAAGTAGTGCCATCTGGACCGGGCATGCCGGAGTATTTGATTCTACAAGTTCTTACTATTGCGATTAATCAAGCAAACCATTCTGTTCGTATTACAACACCCTACTTTGTACCGAGTGCCGACTTATTAGAAACGCTCAAAATGACGGCACAACGTGGTGTCAGCGTAGAATTAATCATTCCACATAACAACGATTCATTGATGGTTAAATGGGCTTCTCGCGCCTTCTATACCGAACTGCTTGAAGCCGGTGTGAAGATATATGAGTTTTACGGCGGGCTTCTTCACACCAAATCGGTAGTGATTGATGAAGAGTTTTGCTTAATCGGAACGGTCAATATCGACATGCGCAGCCTATGGCTTAACTTCGAAGTAACGCTAGCCGTTGATGATGTGCACTTCACCAAGCAACTGTTTGATTTGCAGCAATCCTATATTGAATCATCTCATCCAGTGGAATTGGAGCAATGGGAGCAGAGAAATTTACGCAACCGCTTCTTCGAAAGGTTGTTTTACTTATTCAACCCGCTGCTTTAATTCCATCAATGCGTCCACCGCGGCTCATCACTCGCCGACTATCGGATTTTAAACCTTTCACGATAAACGACGTGGAAGGTTAAAAAGCGAAAGAAAAGCGCAAAAACTCCCGCTCTGCTCTTGCTTTGAAGGCTATTGGCATGTTTTAAATAGGACATAACCGATTGATAAGGAATTCACAGCATGTCCGAGAACAAAACCACTAAACTGATCACTGCAGGTCGTGATAAGAAGTGGACTAATGGTGTCGTTAACCCACCAGTACAACGCGCTTCAACTGTCGTGTTCAACACAGTAGAAGAGAAACGCAAAGCGACCATTAACCGCGCTAACAAGACACTTTTCTACGGACGCCGTGGCACCACGACTCATTTCGCATTTCAAGATGCAATGGTTGAAGTTGAAGGTGGTGCAGGTTGCGCACTTTACCCTTGTGGTACGGCAGCCATCTCTAATGCCATCCTCTCTTTTGTTGAAACAGGTGACCATATTCTGATGGTCGATACCTGTTATGAACCCACTCGTGATTTCTGTGACACCATAATGAAAAAGATGGGTGTAGAGACCACTTACTACGAGCCAACGATCGGTGAAGGTATCCAAGACCTTATTAAGCCAAATACTAAGGTTCTATTTACTGAATCTCCGGGTTCAGTCACCATGGAAGTTCAAGACATCCCAACACTCGCACGTATTGCCCATGAACATGACATCATTGTAATGCTCGATAACACGTGGGCGGCTGGTGTTAACTTCTCACCGTTCGATTTTGGCGTCGACATCTCAATTCAAGCGGCGACTAAATACATTGTTGGTCACTCTGATGTGATGCTAGGAACGGCAGTAGCCAACGAAAAATGTTGGGATCAACTGAGAGAGCAGAGTTACTTGATGGGACAGTGCGTATCTCCAGATGACGCTTATCTTGCTCTTCGCGGTATTCGCACTCTTGACGTTCGACTTCGCCAACATGCTGAAAGCAGCCTAAAAGTAGCAAAGTGGTTAGAAACACGCCCTGAGGTTGACCATGTTCGTCACCCTGCCCTTGAGTCTTGTCCCGGTCATGAATTCTTCAAACGAGACTTCACTGGCGGTAATGGTTTGTTCTCTTTCGTTCTTAAGAACTCAAACACAAAAGCAACGACTGCTCTGCTTGATGGTATGACGCACTTTAGTATGGGTTACTCATGGGGTGGATTTGAAAGTTTGATTCTAGCGAACGAACCGAGCAGCTTTAATAGCTTGAGAACGGTAGCGAACCCTAACTTCGAAGGAACCTTGATACGCGTTCATATCGGCTTAGAAGACGTCGATGATCTGATTGCGGATCTAGAAGCTGGACTAGATCGTTACAACGCTCTGGTTTAAGTAAAACAATAAACAAGTTTCCACAAAAAGGCAGGGACAACCTGCCTTTTTTAGTTCGGTAAGCTCTTGGTGTAGAAGTTATATGACTACTTCTGAACCTTAAAACATACCCAATTAAAAATTTCGAAACGATTTTTATTAAATAAATAGAGTGAGTCATCGGTGACAACAACTGAGTAATCAATATTCAGCCCCTTATACGAGCTATACTCTCGATTAATAACAGGATCATCAGTTTCAGTTGTCGGCGAATAATCAATGATAGAGATAGACAACTCGCCATCTTCTAACGAATAACGACCTGAGGAGTGGTGCTCCAATTTACTCACCTGACCATCCTTCCTTTCAATCTTTACCGCCTCTGCAATCATAAACGTATTGTCTGATTGGAAGGTAAAAGTCATACGTTCATACAACGATTGATAAGGTTGAAATGCCTGCGTCATAAAGCCCGTTTTGATAGTTTTACAGTGCCAACGAGTGCCCGCTAATACGTTTCTATCAATCATGAAACTTGCAGCTGTGAGTGCTAATACCAATAGCAAACCAATTATTCGCAAAAGTAACTCCTTTGAGCCATGTAATTCACAAACGAATCAAAAGATGACTCAACTTCAAAAATAGATGACAAGTAATTAAGAGCTTCGCCATCCTTTCTCTCAATTAGCATATACAAAGCATCATTTTCAGGTTGGTTGACAGATGGATAAATGCGAACAAAAACATCAACATTACAGTGGCTAGGTATAACTTGTATCAGTCTCTCAGTGATCGCAGGCAACGAGTAGGCTTCATTGCGAACAATATGGAAAAAGTAGTGATTAGTTTCATCTACGAAGCTGTCGTGATACTCACTTTTATCAACAAAGTATGGCAATGGCTGATAGTAAGCCTGAAATATATTAAACAAAGAGATTAACACACAGGTAAAGGCCAAAAAGTAGCCCACGCAGGCTAAATGACGATGAACAAAAAGCTTAAAGCTAGGTGGTACCGCGTTGACTGAACCTCTCGGGCTAACTGTGGACAATGGCATTTCCATGTCGCCTTCAACGCTTTGTGTTACTGATGCAGGCATAACATGAGCCTGCTCATCTTGCGGCTTTTTCTCAGGTGACTCGCCTGAGGTTTGTGTTTGATTTGTCGTTATTGATGATGGGTTAAGTTCGGCTTGCGATAATCCTATCGTTTGAGGAGACTCTGATATTAAATCCGCCTCAGGGACTGTCGCTTTAGGCTCTGTATTTTGAGGTTGAGATGATTCCTCTATCTCCAGAGAATACCCCATTTTACTGACGGTACGAATCGTGGCGCAACCACAAGTCACTCTGTTCAGTGTTTTTCTAAGCTTAGATATCACGTTGGTCAACGCTTGCTCAGAGACAATCACATCCCCCCAACATCTATCAAAGATCAGGCCTCGCTCAATGCATTCGCCTGTATTTTCAAGCAAGAATAGGAACACTTTACCTTCTAGCGGCGCGATAGTTTCTACGTGGCCATCCTCACGCATAAACTGCCTAAGCAAGGGATCATAGTTAGCATCACATATTTGGTAGTTTTGTTGATTCACTATCGTTGTCTACATTTGAATTTGGTCGCATATAATATTGAAAAGTTTATAAATGACCAGTGAATTTTTCAATTTACACACAATTATTTCGCGTCGAGAAATAACACCTTTATTTATGTGGGCAACCTTCTAAATGGTCATTAACCATACCTGTCGCTTGCATTAACGCGTAACAGATTGTTTCCCCAACAAACTTAAAGCCTCTCTTCTTCAAAAACTTACTCATCGCTTTGGATTGCTCGGTAGAACCTGGAACTTGAGTCATCTCAATCCAGTGGTTTTCGATCACCTTGTTATCGACAAATTGCCATAAGGCGTTTGAAAGAGAACCAAACTCTTTCTGCAGTTCAAGCGTTGCTCGAGCGTTGTTATACACAGAGGCAATCTTGCCTTTATGCTTAACCACATCAAAGTTCTCTATGACGTGTGGCACATTGTCTTCATTCAATTCGGCTAACTTGTTTAGATCGTAATTATCAAAGGCAGCACGATAGCCTTCGCGCTTTTTAAGGATCGTAATCCAGCTAAGGCCTGCTTGTGCCCCTTCTAAGGTAATGAACTCAAACAAAACTTGGTCATCATAAACCGGTACGCCCCACTCTGCGTCGTGGTACTCCCTTTCCAGTTCGTGCATCAGTGCCCATGCACACGTTCTACCTTCAGTGTTTGTTTCCATGTTATTGCTACCTATTTTAAATCACTCAGAAATGATAATGCCCCTAAACAGGGGCATTAATTCAAAGACTCACTCGTCTTACGAGACTTCAATTTTATGGAATAGACGATACAGCACAGGTACCACGATTAGCGTCAGTACGGTGGCGAAGCCCAAACCAAACATGATGGTTACCGCCATTGGCTTGAAGAAGATATCCGGTAACAATGGAATCATACCGAGAATCGTTGTGATAGCCGCCATACATACAGGACGTACACGACTCAATGCCGCATCAACAACCGCTATATATGGGTCTTTACCTGACTTCATCTCAATCTCAATTTGATCAAGCAGTACGATACCGTTCTTCAGAAGCATTCCAGACAAACTCAAGAAGCCCAGAAGCGCCATAAAACCGAACGGTGTATTCAAGGCTAGCAAGCCTGTCGTTACCCCTATCAAGGCGAGTGGTACCGTTAACCAAACAATCAGAGGCTCTTTCACCGAATTAAACAAGAACACCGTGATTAAGAACATGAACAAGTAGCCTAACGGCATAGTTGTGAACAGTGACGCTTGAGCGTCAGCTGACGACTCGTATTCACCACCCCATTCCAATGAATAACCCGGTGGCATCTCAATCGCTTCTATTTGTGGCTGTAAGCGTTTTTGTAAAGTTGATGCTGTCTCTTCACCCAGTAGGTCAGGATCCGCCATTACCGTCAGCATACGCTTACGGTTCTTACGGATGATCAGTGGATCTTCCCATTCCAATTCGTAGCCTAGTGTTACTTGTTGTAGTGGGATGTATTCACTTAATGCCGGGCTCCAAATCTTCATACCTTCGATGTTGCGAATATCAATTCGCTCATCTTCAGGTAAACGAGCCACAATAGGCATCAGCGTAGTACCATCACGATACACACCAATCGACTTACCAGAGAAAGACATCGCTAGGAAATCATCAACGTCAGATTTGGTAATACCATAACGACGCGCTTGGCTTTCGTTGAACTGAGGCTCGAGTACCTTAGTTCTTTCACGCCAATCGTGACGAACGTTAAACGACCCATTGTCAGCACGCATGATGTCCATAACTTGAGCTGCGATTGAACGTAAAACCGTTGGATCAGAACCCACAATTCGCGCTTCAATTTTAGCACCGCCACCAGGACCTAATTCGATCTGCTTAAGTTTGTAATTAATTTCAGGGAACTGGCCGTTTACATGCTCACGAAAGCGTAACATCAAACCTTCAAGTACTTCATAACTCTTCACACGAACCGTTATCTCACCGTATGCGCTATAACTTTTCTCTGGCGCATAAGTCAGCATGAAACGTTGTAAGCCTTTACCCGCCGTTGTCGTGATGTGCTCAACTTCGTCCTGCTCTGCTAACCAACCTTCAAGCACTTTAAGCTTAGTGTTGGTCGCACGAATATCGGTACCTTCCGGCATCCAAACATCCACTTGGAACATTGGCGTAGTCGAAGATGGGAAGAAGGCTTGTTTTACGAAGCCAAAACCATAAACGCTCGCGCCTAAACCAATGACCAACACAAACATGGTTAACCACGCACGCTTCATACAAAACTCAAGGAAGTTTTTATAGATAACAAAAACCATCCCGTTGTATGGGTCTTTACCTTCACTATCTGGATCGACTTTCTGGCCTTTGAAGAACATATCGGCAAAGAATGG
The DNA here is from genome assembly GCF_041466605.1 of Vibrio sp. 10N.247.310.17. NCBI lineage: Bacteria > Pseudomonadati > Pseudomonadota > Gammaproteobacteria > Vibrionales > Vibrionaceae > Vibrio > Vibrio sp. 10N.247.310.17. The sequence continues at coordinate 12,350 of NZ_JBFSTC010000003.1, forward strand.
CGTGAGTGAGATGGCCGTAAACCAACTCAGCATCAAGGAGATAAGTAGAACCGTGAACAAGGTGCCACAATATTCGCCCGTTGAGTCTTCAGACAAACCGATTGGGGCAAAAGCGGTGACCGCAATAACCGTTGCACCAAGCAGTGGCCATTTGGTTTGGGTCACAATATCTGTAGCGGCCTGCATTCGGGTTCGCCCCTTCTGCGTGCCGATCAATATCCCTTCCACCACCACAATGGCATTATCCACCAGCATCCCCAGCGCGATAACCAACGCGCCCAATGAAATACGTTGAAGATCGATTTTGAAGTACTGCATGAAAATGAAGGTACCGAAAACGGTCAATAGCAGTATCAAACCAATCAACAAACCCGATCGTAATCCCATGAAGAACAGCAACACTACGATTACGATCGCAACCGCTTGTCCTAAACTCACTACAAATCCACTAACTGACTTATCGACTTCTTTGGGTTGGTTATAAACCTCAGATATGTCAATACCTACGGGCTGTTGGTATTTCAGCTCGGCGAGCCTTCGGTCAAAGGCTTCACCCACTGCGACCACGTTCACGCCTTGTGCAAAAGAAACACCAAGGTTAAGTGCGAGCTTCCCGTTATAGCCAATGATGTTAGTAGGCACTTCAACATAACCACGAGTTACATTCGCCACATCTTTTAGATAGATAAGCCCTTGAGCGCCACCTTCCGTAAGAATCAAATCACCGAGCTGTTCAACATTCTGGAACTCTCCTGTTGGATGGATTCGAATGTACTCGTCACCAATCCTTACAGCACCTGCACTTGAAACAATATTTTGAGTGGATAAAAGGTTAAATACAGTATTTGGAGACAAACCCAGAGAGCTGATCCGTTTCATCGATATCTCAATGAACACTTGCTCTTGCTGTTGGCCGGATACCGAGACTTTACTGACCCCATCAACAAGTTCTAGCTCTCGCCTTAGGTAATCAATGTAATCAAGTAACTCTTTGTAACTGTAACCGTCCCCCGTTACGGCAAGCAAAATACCGTAAACATCACCAAAATCGTCTATGACTTGAGGGTCATTTACCCCGGGTGGAAGTTGACCTTTCAAATCATTCACTTTACGTCGAAGTTCATCCCAAATTTGTGGAAGATCATCAGGGCCGTAATTATTCTTCATCGTTACCGTAACCTGAGACAGGCCACGACTAGAGATAGAGTTAACTTCATCAACATAGGTAAGCTGTTGAATCGCTTTCTCTAATGGGTAAGTCACTTCCTCTTCCACTTGCTGAGGCGTCGCTCCCGGATAAGAGGTCACTACCATGGCATCTTTGATGGTAAAGGCAGGATCTTCTAAACGGCCCAAACCAAAGAATGCAGACACACCACCAATAAGAAAGATCAGTGATAGCATCCAGCTAATGACCTTATTTCGTATAAAATAAGCCGCCACTCCAGTGATTTGGTCATCACCCTGTTGATCATCACTTTGGGGCTTGTTATTGACTTCACTCATTGTTCGTCTCCTGAGACAATACTTCCACTGTCATCCCATCTCGCAATCGCGATACGCCTGCAACAACGACATGCTGCCCCATTTCTAATCCTTTGATTATCTGCAATGTTTTCTGACTCGCTTTGCCTAATACGACTTGCTGTTTAGATACTGTATTGTCGTCATTAAGAATCCACACGTAAGAGTTTTGACGAGTTAACTCATCCCCATCGGCATTGAACACAGCCTCAATAGGAATAAGTACGCCGGCTTTTAATTTCAACCCGATATCACGCCCATTTGACGTGACCTCAACGGCCATACCGTCAAGAATCAAATCATCTTCTGGCATAGGTAAAGCAAGCGTGACGGTAAATGTACCTGTGTTTGGATCGGGTTCAGTCGTAAACTCTTTTATCCCCGCACTGTATTCATTCCCACTTGGAACTCTAACTACTGCCTCAATATTCGAGATAGTCGCTTCATTTGGTTGATTTACATAGATTTGGTCAGGCAATTGGATAACAACTTCAACATCCTCAACACTGTGAATATTCACAATCTGTTGGCCAACCTGAATATTTTCGTATTGGTCAACACTGACACGAGAGATAATTCCATCAACCGGTGCGCGAAGCTTAGTAAATGACAAACGCAGTTTTGCCAATTCTAACTCGGCATAAGCGATTTGACGCTGAGCGGCAATCTCATCGAATTGAGACTTAGCCAATAACCCCTTTTTGACCAACGGACTTGAACGTCTGTATTGGCTGTTAATCACTGTGTATCGAGCTTGAGCGTTATCAACGTCCAACTGATAATCTGTTAGATCTAACTCGGCAAGAACATCACCCTTTTTAACTTGTTCACCTTCTTTGACATCAAGTTTAAAAATCTCACCAGCGACACGGAAACTTAGGTGCGCTTTCTCAGCAGCATTAGCCACTGCTGGAAAATAGAGCTTATCGTTAAAGTCTAAGACGGAGATTTCAATGGCTTTAACAAGAGGAAGCTTTTCGACTTCAGTGACACCTTTGTCTTTGCAGGCTGTCAACATCGCCAAACATGATAGGCCGATGGCTTTTGATACTGTCTTCATGTTAGAGCCCCCTTTCCTTGATCCACTCACGAACCTTGACGCCGGTTTCTAATCCATTAACGCCTGAGGTCACAACGCGATCTCCGTCGTTAAGACCCGAAATAATATGACGTTTTTCATCAATGACTATCGCGACTTCTTCGACGATACCATCGTTGTTAACGCGCCATACTGAGACATCATCTCCATTGGTCATCATTGCTGAGGTTGGAATTTTTGTCGCCGCTGCTTGTGAAGAAACAAGGTTAACCGTGCCAGACATACCCGGCAGGATGCCTATATCAGTCGGTCTCTCCATTACCATGGTGACCTTGTATGAACCGGTTTTAGGATCGGCTTCGGTATCGACTTCTTGAAAGGTGAGGACATAAGAATGTTCAGGGAAAGCATCGAATACCATAGTTGCGTCTGTCTCAAACCCTGCAGAAAAGCGTGCAATTAATTGATCAGGCAATAAGAAGACAACTTTGAGGATCTGATTCGTTTGGATATTCATTACACCTTGCTTAGCCGCGATGTATTCGTGGTTTTCAGCAGGAATAATAGAAATAGTACCATCATATGGCGCAACGAGTGTGGTGTAGCGAAGATTAGCTTTTGCTTGATTTAAAACCGCTCTTGCAGAGTTATGATTTGCTTTCGCTTGGTCAAAATCTTGCTCAGAAACCACTCTATCCTTACGTAGCTTGATGGAACGTTGGTATTGCACATCGGCAAGTTTGAAGTTAGCTCTTGCCTGCTTTTCTAGCAACTGATACTCATCAGGATTAAGCGTTGCCAATGCATCACCTTTGGAGACCTGTTGCCCCGCAGTGACATCGATCGTTTTTAGTAAACCGGGTACTCGAAATGCCAATACGGCTTTATCGCCCGCTTCAGTAGTCGCAGGAAAATTTCGTTCGAAGGCATTGTTACCGACCGAGACGGTGAAGAGTTTGGCTGGTCGTGATTCGGGTTCTGGAACCGGAGGGAGCTCCTTACCACACCCAGATAACCCGGATAAGGTCACCAATAGGACTAGGGAGGCTTTGTACATTGCGATCATCCATATCTATAAATATTTTATTAACATAGATTAATCACATGTAACTTACCAGTTATCGTAAGATTTATTTAGACAAAATTATTAATAAAAAATAACGGCTTGGGATAAATTTTCCTAAACCGTTATCTAATCTTTTTAAGGCTTAACCACTACATGTTCTTAAATGCACGGTCGACTTTAAAAGTGTCCGAAGTCACATAAGCTTCCATATTGCGTACACTGGTCTCTAACGTCTGGAAATCACCCTCTAAAGTGCCCAACAAAGACTCTGCTGTTTGCCCTTTTTCCCAGGGTTTTTGCTTGAGTGTGTGCTCTTGTTTGGCTTTCATCTGATCGACATATTGAGGTGGTTGTTTTTCAAGCATAAATGTCAAAGCTAAATACGCTAATAACACCAAAAAGCTACCACCTAGCAGTGCGGCTGAGATCACTAAGATACGAACCAACCAAACTTCAAGGCCAAAATAGTTCGCTAATCCGGCACACACGCCAGATAATTTACCGTTAATCGGATCGCGATACAGTTCTCTACTCATAGTTTCGTCTCCAGTTAGGTGACTCCGCATCCAGTATTTTTTCTAACGTTTTCACTCGGTCTTGCATCGACTCAGCTTGCTCAGAAAGCTTATGCAGACGCTGAAGATCCGTTTCTGAAAGACCATTGCTGGATTTCTTCTTGCTGCGGTAGTGTAAGAATAACCATAGCGGTGCCACGAAGATCAAAAAGACAATCAGTGGACCTGCAATTAGAAATGTTGACATAGACAACTCCTAAAATTATTTATCGCGGTTTTCAACTTGTTGCTTCAGTTTCGCCAGCTCTTTTTCAATCTCGTCTTGAGCTTGTAGCTCTGCAAACTCTTGGTCTAAAGATTTTGCGTTACCGGTTTTTGCGTAAACGTCAGCTTCAGCTTCTAATTCATCCACTTTACGTGAGAATTGCTCAAACTTCGCCATTGCTTCGTTGGTTTTGCTTGAATGCAGATGTTTTTGAACATCGCGACGATTGCTTGCTGCATTATTACGAATCATTAGTGCTTGCTGTTTTGCACGAGTCTCGGCGATTTTGGTTTCAAGCTTACCGATCTCACTGGTTAGTTTTTCGATGGTTTCATGAACCAAGGTTTGCTCGGTATGAAGACTCTTGATGATATCTTCAAGTTTTTGCTTTTCGATTAGTGCCGCTCTAGCCAGATCTTCACGTTGTTTAGTCAGGGCTAATGTCGCTTTATTCTGCCAATCTAGAATCTGAGTTTCGATAGCTTCAACTTTACGTGCTAGCTCTTTCTTGTCTGCAATGGCTTTTGCTGAGTTAGTACGAACCTCAACCAGCGTGTCTTCCATTTCTTGAATAATGAGGCGAATCATCTTTTCAGGATCTTCAGCCTTATCTAATAGTGCACTGATGTTTGAATTTACAATGTCTGCAAAGCGAGAAAAAATACCCATAAGAAACTCCTTAATTGCAATAATGGCAAATAGGTTTTAAATCGTTTTCGATTTCTCAATCCACTTGCTCAAAAATCTACGTATGTTGTTAAACCTACCATAAGTAATCCAAGTAGCGTGCCAACTTTTAAGCCATTGTTTATCAAACACTTACAATAAAATGGTGATTAACCCGAACCATGCTATGATGAATTTAGCCAAGTATTGGTATTTTTCACCACTACAGCTTTGTTTTACATCAAGTGATGTAAATAAAGCTCTCTATATCATGCCCATTGGAAATCAGACCATACAAGGACCCATTATGCAGCAGAATCTCATTGGTGAATCCCCTAGTTTTCTATCTGTTTTGGATAAAGTGTCTCAACTCGCACCAATCGAAAGACCGATTCTGATCATCGGGGAGCGTGGTACAGGTAAAGAGTTAATCGCTCAAAGGCTGCATTACCTTTCAAGGCGCTGGGACCAGCCATTGATCTCACTGAACTGCTCAACCCTTAGCGAAGGGTTGATTGATTCAGAGTTATTTGGTCATGAATCAGGTTCTTTTACCGGTTCAAAAGGTCGTCATCAAGGTCGTTTTGAAAGGGCTGAAGGTGGAACTCTGTTCTTAGATGAACTAGCGACCACCCCCCTTGCCGTTCAAGAGAAGCTATTGCGTGTTATTGAATACGGGCAATATGAGCGTGTCGGCGGACAAAAGGCGCTGAGTGCCAATGTAAGACTGGTGTGTGCGACCAATGCTGACTTACCAGACATGGCGTTAAAAGGCGAATTCAGACCCGATTTATTAGATAGACTGGCGTTTGATGTCATTACTATCCCACCTCTTCGCGAACGAAAAGAAGACATCACGCTGCTAGCAGAATACTACGCCATTAAGATGTGTCGAGAGTTAGAATTGGAGCTGTTTGTCGGTTTTGCTCCATCTGCTGTTGAGGCACTATTGGATTATTCTTGGCCGGGAAATGTGAGAGAACTCAAAAACGTCGTTGAACGAGCTATCTACCAGCACGGTAAAGATCCATATCCTATTGAATCTTTGGTGTTTAACCCATTTAAACCAACATGGCAAATAGATCAAGATTCCACGCACGAAACTGGCAATGATCTGTCCAACAGCCATACTCCATTAGAGCACTCATTTTCTTTGCCGCTTGATTACAAAGCATGGCAAGAACAGCAAGACATTAAATTACTCAATCAAGCACTAAAACAGAGCAAGTATAACCAGAAGCAAGCAGCAGAATTACTTGGGTTAACCTATAACCAATTACGTGGAATGGTGAGGAAGTACGCGATTGTAGGGCAAGCTAACGATAAATAGCTGTCCACACTTGATTATTATTTGGAGCCGAATAAATAAAATGTTAAATTGTCGGGATCTTGAGGCTCCTCTAACGCCTCGTTTCGAAAAGTATTTCTTTTTATGAAAGCACTAATAAGACTATCACTGAGCATCTGCACGCTTGGCTTTTTAGCTGGATGTGGTGAAAGTGTCACTCACGAGCAAATCCGTGAAAAAGGCTTCATTTATTGCGGCCAAGGTAATCCTAGTACCTTCAATCCACAATTGGTTGATAGTGGCATTACCTCAGAATCGCTGAGCCCTCAAATTTTCGATACCCTGCTCACTCTTGATCCTATAACTTACCGACCAAAACAGAACTTGGCAACAAGCTGGTCTGTCGATAAATCAGGTACAGAGTACACTTTCAAGCTGCGCCCAAATGTTGCGTTTCAAACCACAGATTGGTTTACCCCAACCCGCAGCATGAATGCACAGGATGTGGTCTTTAGTTTTGAACGTATCATTGATAGTTCAAACCCATTTCATTATGTGGGTGGCGGTTTATATCCATGGTTCGCTGGCATCGACTTTCAAAACCTGATTGTTGAAATCACAGCGGTGGATGACCTAACGGTGAAGTTCCAGTTAAGTCGCCCAGATAATTCATTTCTTAACAATATCGCCACCAGCTATGCGGTCATTCACTCCAAAGAGTATGCCAACAAGCTGATTACCACAGATGAAAAAAATGAAATAGACTCCAAGCCCGTAGGCACAGGCCCTTTCTACTTGGATGAATATCAAATTAATGATCTTGTACGCTTGAAAAAGAACAAGCATTACTGGAAGGGTGAAGTACAAATGGACCAAGTTGTATTTGATACTTCACAACGCGGGACAGGCACACTTGCCAAGCTTCTCCGCAGTGAGTGTGACGTGTTGAACTCACCAATTTCCAGCCAGATCCCTATTATTCAAGCTCATGAAGAGTTGAAGATTTCTGCCACACCTGCCGTAAATGTCTCTTTCATCGCGCTAAACACAGAACACCCTGCATTGCGTGACTCACGAGTACGTAAAGCATTGAACTTGGCTATTAACCGTCAGAACATTCTTGATTCTGTGTACTACGGTACAGGTACAAAAGCCTACACGTTACTTCCCCCTACTTCTTGGGCTTATCAAAAAGACAGCGTTCAAGTTCGCTATGATCGAAACTATGCGATCGCACTTCTTAGAGAGGCCGGTGTAGAACCAGGGTTAGAGCTTTCAATGTGGGTGCCACTAGAGCCACGCGCATACAATCCAAGTCCAAGAAAAACGGCAGAACTGATCCAAGCAAACTTGGCTGATATTGGTATTGAATTGAAACTCTATACCGACGACCGATTTGACCGAACACAGCTGTCTTCAATTTCCTCAACAGATTTGTTACTCACAGGTTGGATTGGCAGTACGGGCGACCCAGACAACTTCTTACGTCCACTTCTATCATGTAGTTCGGAACGCGCGGGATTAAACGTCTCTATGTGGTGCAACTCAGACTTTGATTTCCTTCTCGACTTGGCATTAGAGATTAATCAACAAAGGCATCGCGTGAACTTGTATCGACAAGCCCAAAACATTCTTAATGAAGAAGTTCCTGTGATACCTCTCGCTCACGGCGTGCAATTCCGTGTGCACGATCGTTCGCTAACAGGTTTTAAACGCAGTCCTTTTAATGCTCAACCTTTTGATCAAGTCAGAAGGGAGGTGAACTGATGTTTTGGTATACATTAAGACGTGTAAACTTATTCATTATTACACTTGGAATTCTGACTTTAGTGGGCTTTGCTCTACTTCGATTAGACCAAACCTCACCTTGGGCAATTCAAGATTTTTGGCCCGGCTGGCTTAGCTACGTCACCGAATTATCGACGCTGAATTTCGGCCTGAGCAAACACGGTGTTCCTATCATCGAAGAGCTTGTCGTGGTATTCCCTGCGACGTTAGAATTGTGCTTCTTTGCTTTTTTACTCGCACTGTTTATCGGCATCCCTTTCGGCACAATTGCCGGTATGAGACAAGGAAAATTTGTTGATACCACCATATCGTTTACTTCAATGGCAGGCTACTCAGCACCTATTTTTTGGGTCGCATTGCTAATGATCATGGTGTTTTCACTGCACTTCGAGATGTTCCCTGTTGGGGGGCGATACGATCTACTTTACGAAATTGAACACGTGACTGGCTTTGCAATGATTGATGCCTTCTTTGCCGAAGGTAACTATCGAGCACACGCCCTACAGAGCGTAATAGACCATATGGCGTTACCTTGTCTTGTTTTGGCGCTCGCTCCAACAACCCAGGTTATCCGACTAATGAGAGCGTCAGTGGCTGAAGTGATGGCTCAAAACTACATCCGTGCCGCACGAATCAAAGGTCTTTCAACAAGAGAGATCGTCACTCAACACGTATTAAGAAATGCAATACCACCGATTATTCCTAAGGTCGGCGTTCAACTCTCCAGTATGTTAACGCTCGCTATCATCACCGAGTCTATCTTTAACTGGCCAGGCATTGGCCGCTGGTTACTGGATGCATTATCCAATCAAGATTACGTGTCAATTCAAGCTGGTGTAATTGTGGTAGCAACCTTGGTTTTGACCGCGAATATACTGTCCGATCTACTGGGCGCGATGGTCAATCCTCTGGTAAGGAAGGAATGGTATGCTAACAAATAACGTCTACCAAGAAGAACAGATTCCAACCCAATTCGAGCGTTTCTGGCGCAGCTTCCGTGGCAATAATCTCGCAATGTTTGGACTATGGTGTTTGGTCTTGATCATTCTGATCACCATCACTTCACCATGGCTAGCACCGCATGATGCTCAAGAGCAGACGGGGCACCTACTAACACCTCCTTCTTGGGATCCGGCTGGAACAGTTGAGTATTTTCTAGGCACTGATGATTTAGGCCGAGATATTCTATCCCGTCTGATTATTGGCTCTCAGCTGACATTTGGTGCCGCAGTAGTGATTACCTTTATCGCAGCAGTCATCGGTTGTCTGATTGGCGTACTTGCAGGTATGACTCGTGGGTTGCTATCAAGTACGCTAAACCACTTGCTTGACACGGTAATGTCTATTCCGTCGTTGCTACTTGCGATTATCTTCGTGGCATTTCTTGGCTTTGGCGAGTTTAATATCTTGCTAGCCTTATGTTTGGCATTGATTCCACGCTTTATTCGTTCGGTATACATTGCCGTGCATGCAGAAGTAGAAAAAGACTATATTTTGGCTTCTCGCCTTGATGGTGCGAATGACTTCTACCTGTTATGGAATTCAATCCTTCCTAATATTCTTACTGTAGTGGCACTTGAAATTACACTGGCATTGTCAGTCGCCATTCTTGATATCACGGCCTTGGGTTTCTTAGGGCTTGGCGCTCAAGCACCAAGTACCGAATGGGGCTCAATTTTGGGTGATTCTGTAGAGCTGATTTACCTTGCGCCATGGACAGTAACTCTACCCGGCTTAGCCATTATGTTTACAGTGATCGTGATTAACCTTGTCGGTGAAGGTGTTCGCCAAGCGCTAAATGCAGGAATCGAATAATGCCGTTACTTGATATTCGACATCTAACCATCGAGATTGAGACCCCTCAAGGGATGGTTAAAGCAGTAGATCGAATGAGTATTACCCTCAATGAGGGAGAAATTCGTGGCTTAGTAGGTGAATCAGGTTCTGGTAAGAGCTTGGTTGCAAAAGCGATCGTTGGTGTTTGCAAAGAAAACTGGAAAGTGTCTGCCGACCGAATGCGCCTTGGCAATATCGACCTGCTACAACTAACGCCCAAAGAACGACGCCGTGTGATCGCTCGCGATATCGCGATGATCTTCCAAGAACCATCGACATGTCTTGACCCTTCCGAAAAAGTGGGACGCCAGCTAATAGAGGCGATTCCTTCGCGTTCATTTGAAGGTCGATGGTGGCAACGGTTTAAGTGGCGAAAAAAGCAAGCAATAGCATTACTGCATAAAGTGGGGATCAAAAATCACTCTCACCTAATGGACAGTTATTCTTATGAGTTGACCGATGGTGAGTGTCAAAAAGTCATGATCGCCATGGCGATCGCTGCCAAGCCAAAAGTGCTAATTGCCGATGAGCCAACCAACGATTTAGACCCGATTACTCAGTCTCAAATATTGCGCTTATTGAGCCGAATGAATCAACTTCATAACACGACAATTCTCCTCATTGGGCACGATTTAACGACTATCACTCAATGGGCGACACGAATAACCGTGATGTACTGCGGTCAGTCCGTTGAGTCTGCAGATACGACAAAACTGTTGGATGTACCAAAGCATCCTTACACCGTTGCACTGCTAAAAGCGATGCCCGATTTTAACGACTGGATTCCCCATAAAGAAAAACTGCAATCTTTACCAGGGTCAATTCCGCCGCTGCAGCACCTCCCGATTGGTTGTCGACTTGGACCACGTTGTCCATACGCGCAAAGACAGTGTGTCGAGATCCCGCATACTAAACGTATAAAGACCCACAAATTTAACTGTCATTTCCCTCTGAATATGGAGAAGAAAAAGAAATCATGAGTGCATTATTAGAGGTCAGTGATTTATCTAAAGACTTTACGACTCGCTCTGGTCTTTTCCGCAAAAAGATTCATCAGGCAGTGAAGCCAGTCAGCTTTTCCCTTGAAGCGGGACAGACTATTGGTTTTATCGGTCAGAATGGGTCGGGGAAATCGACATTAGCAAGAATGCTAGCGGGTATGGTGGAACCAACAGCAGGTGAGATCCGAGTGAACGGTGAAAAGCTAGAGCACAAAGACTACTCAACTCGCTGCAAACTGATTCGAATGATCTTCCAAGATCCGAACACCTCGCTAAACCCACGCATCCAGATTGGTCGAATCCTTGAAGGACCATTGAAGCGAAATACCAACATGCCACCAGAAGCCCGCATGCGCCGCGTAAAGGACACATTATTACGTGTTGGGCTTCTACCAGAACATGCTTACTTCTATCCTCAGATGCTTGCTGCAGGCCAGAAGCAGAGGGTTTGTTTGGCTCGCGCTTTGATACTTCAGCCTTCCATCATTGTTGCTGATGAAGCGTTGAATGGTTTGGATATGGCGATGCGTTCGCAAATCATCAATCTGTTCCTAGAACTTCAAGAAGAGATGGGCGTATCGTTCGTTTATGTTTCTCAACACATCGGCATTGTTAAACACATCACAGATAAGATCATCGTCATGCACGAAGGCAATGTGGTTGAAAGTGGCGAAACACATGAAGTACTGACTAACCCAACTCACCAAATCACACAAAGGTTAGTTGAGAGCCACTTCTATAAAGCACCAAGCCATTAATCGGTGATCGCGCTATATTCCGCAAAGGGGAAAGATATGTTACCAAGAGCTTCAATGCTTTCCCTCTTGTTGGCGCTGCTGTCCTTTAATGCAGCAAGCACACCACTCACATGGCTAGATAGAACCTTCGTCGAAACTGCCTTTTATCACGTCGCACTTCAACACGAATATTCACAAGGCGACAAGCTCCTCGCTAAATGGAAACAACCTATTAAGATATGGATCGATCACCGAGTCGGCGACGAAGAGCTTCATCAAGAACTCACCGAATTACACGTCCAGCACCTATCGCAAGTCACCCAACATCCGATTAAAATCGTCACACGAGAATCGGATGCAAACGTTAAATGGATATACACAAGGCAGAGTCAGTGGATAGCTGAAGCCAAAACTGTACTCAAACTGAAATCGACACAGCATCTAAACAGCGCTATCTGCACTGCAGGTTATCGAACTAATTCCAAAGGGGAGATTGTATATGCAGGAATTGTGATCCCAGTAGATCAAGCGAGAGCAAGAGGAAAGCTGGTCGCATGTATTGTTGAAGAGATCACACAGGTACTTGGGTTACCCAATGACTCAGATAAAGCCTACCCTTCTATTTTCAATGATCACACGCCAGAAGACTTGTTATCCCCCTTAGATGTAGTGCTGCTAAAGCTACTGTATGAGCCTCAATTGAAAGTGGGAATGACAAAAGAACAGGCAAAACCAGTTGTGCGAAAAATACTGAAAAGATACAGCAAAACAGGTGTACTTCAGCAAGCTTCTAAAGCAGCACAGCAAGCGCCTTTGTATCAACTTATTGGGTATTGACGAAAATACGTTGGAAAGTAGCTTAGAAGGGAAGAATAGAACAACAGCGTTGCCCGAGGTAAGACAACGCTGGCTTACAATTTGACGAGAGAATTAGCGCTTAGCAGCCTGCTTCTTCAGCTCGAAGTCGAACTCATCCGGGAACAAGATAACACCTTCTTCCTGTTCGTTCGGGAACACAACAACTGCAAGCTCGTCGTCTTCTAGACCGTTAGTCCAACGGCTATGCCATTTGTTTAGTGAAATAGACTCAGCTTTACACTCAGACCAATCACCCGTCGCCCAAGACTCCGCAAACTCTTGATTTGGCCATACAGGAACACAGTCTTCATCTTCTGTGTTCAGCATTACACAACCGTGTTCATCGGTTAAGATCCATACTTCACGGTTCGCTACGATTTCTTTCACACAGTACTTCAGGCGTTGCTCACCCGTATACTTATTGATTTCAGCGATTTTTTTATCGTCTAGCTGTGTAGTCATCTCAATTTCCTACTTTAGTCAGTAACTATGTTCTTAAAGCTATTTTATGCCGAGTGTTTTTAACTTCAAACACTATCGATGAAGAAGAAAGCCTACTTCAAAGAAAAACGCCTGCTAAATTAGCAGGCGTTTATAATTAAGCGACTTGGTTAAACAAGCTCGCCTTGAAGCCAAGGCCAACCTTGCTTCTTACGGCTCAATGTATTTTCCATCATCAATACACCGTCTTTCTCGAATTTAACCAGCTTATCAGCCCACTCACCTTTGTATAGAAGACGAGTTTGAGCTGTAGTGATATCTGTCAGCATTACTGCCGCGAACGCTAGACCATCTTTCTCACAACGCGCTTCAAGATCAGCTTCTAGAGCTTCGATCATGCCGTCTACTTGCTCAAGAGTCGCAAGCTCAACTTGACCAACGACAACATCACGACCGTTGAATGGGTAGCCTTTAAGGTCTTTTTCTACTAACTGTGCAGCAGATAGGCCTTCGATGTTTGTCTTAGCAATTAGAAGCGCTTTGATAAATGCATCAACGTCTGTTACGCCAGCGATTTCAGCAAGCTCAGCAACCGCGTCTTTGTCTTTTTGAGTACATGTTGGAGAAGCAAAACCAACTGTGTCTGAAAGAATTGCAGACATCATCAGTTTAGCGATTTGTTGAGAGATAGCGTGACCTTCAATCTTAAACATGTTGAAAAGTACTGTATTTGTACAGCCAACAGGCCAGATCCAAGCTTCCATAGGGTTAACTGTCATCACGTCACCTAGACGGTGGTGATCGACAATACCTACGATCTCAGCATCAGCTACATCGTCTGGTGCTTGTGCAAGATCTGAGTAGTCTACTAGCCAGATTTTCTCACCAGCAACAGAAGTACGAAGTTCTGGCTTTTCAGCACCAGCGACTTCTAGAATGTGTTGAGTTTCGCGGTTGATCTCGCCTTGGCGAATTGGTGTCGCTTCCTCGCCACGAGCTTTAAGAAGCTCAGTTGCAACTAACGCACTACAAATACTGTCACTATCAGGGTTTTTGTGACCAACAACTAAAATCATGTTTCTTCCTATTACACTAACAATTATGACTCTACCTTTAGAGTCTCTCTTTATTAGGCATACTTTACCTCATTTTTTTAGATTGGTCATGTTTCGTGGGTTTGGCCAATGGTAACAAAAGATAAAAAAACAACGAATGCAATTGATAATTATTATCATTCGTATATGATTATCTTAATATACAAATTTTGAGTGACACTTATGGATCGACTAATCTCTTTTTTGCCAAGCAGCAGCGCTGCGAAAACAACTCAGTTTTCACTGTCTTTTAAGCGCCTGCTTTTACCTATTTCACTTGCGGCGTTAGTTGCAGCTCCTGCTACGCGAGAATTAACGGTCACTACCTTGTCTGACGCCTTCTGGGCAGTGTCATGTTACGTTGCGCTAACCCTAGCGATTTACCACTGTTTAAGTCTATACATCAACAAAGATAACGTCTTCAATAAGCTCGTCCATCAATCTCGTTCAAACCAAGTTGTATTCGCCGCGCTAATGGGGGCATTGCCAGGCTGTGGGGGAGCAATTGTGGTCACCACACAATTTATTTCAGGCAAACTCGGATTTGGTGCGGTTGTGGCTGTACTCGTCTCAACCATGGGTGACGCGGCCTTCCTGTTAATTGCTAGCGAACCCAAAACAGGTTTAGCCATGATGGCGATGGGTGTAATCGTGGGCACCGCCTCAGGACGAATCATAAACTTGTTTCACGCAGACGACTTTTTACGCCCGAAACAGGCAGAGAGAAATGAAGCGGAAAACAGCTGTGCCTCACAACCTCAAGATCAAAGCCCTGTCTCTAAAAAAGCGATAAACCTTCAGGGTTACCTATGGTCTGTGCTTATTATTCCGGGAGCCGCTGTTGCCCTGCTTGGCTCTTTTCAAATCGATGTAAACCAGTTGCTCACACTGCCTGACATGTCTATGGAATGGACGGGAACGATTTTACTGATCAGCTCGATGTTTTTGTGGGGGCTTACTCGTGAAATTGAGGATTACAAATCGGCCGTAAGTGAAGATGAAAAATGTATAGGTTCTCACCCACTACAAAAAACAGCTCAAGATACAAACTTTGTCACTGCATGGGTGGTGGTCGCTTTTCTTTTCTTCGAGTTTGGCTCTGTGCTTGCAAATGTCGATTTTGCGACGCTATTCTCAAGCTGGGGTATGATGCTCCCCCTGGCGGGTGTGTTGATGGGTTTACTGCCGGGGTGTGGTCCGCAATTGTTGGTCACTAGCCTTTACCTTTCAGGTGCACTGCCACTTTCAGCTCAGGTCGG
Source organism: Vibrio sp. 10N.247.310.17 (assembly GCF_041466605.1). Classification (NCBI taxonomy): domain Bacteria; kingdom Pseudomonadati; phylum Pseudomonadota; class Gammaproteobacteria; order Vibrionales; family Vibrionaceae; genus Vibrio; species Vibrio sp. 10N.247.310.17. Next base: position 27,727 of record NZ_JBFSTC010000003.1, read on the forward strand.
TAACGCAATTTCAAATGATGGTGATGCTTTATTCCCTGCTATCGCAATGGCACCGAAAGCGGCTCTTGTAGCCACATTATATTCAGGCATACCCGCATTAATCTGTGCATACGGTTATTGGTTTATGTTCGAAATTTAACTCAAGCTGATTCAATTCCATAGGTCTCTATTAGGTCGATACTTTGTATCGGCCTTTTTGTTTCCGTCTGCCTAAGTCCTTACAACAGATTCTTTTTACACTCCCTTCATTGTTCATTGTTCATTGTTCATTGTTCATTGTTCATTGTTCATTGTTCTACAGCCTATCTCAAACGGCACGTCGTTATAGCCCGTCTCAAAAACGCCCCCTGTTGGCGCTATGACAATACTTAATTACAAATCCCACACACAGGTTAGAAAAACAAAAAGCCCCTGTAAGAGTGCTTACAGGGGCTTTAATTCAAGCTTTAATCTTGGTTCTTAAGTACAAGACTTAAGAAACTTCGATTGGACCACCGAATGAAGTTACTGGAGGCAGTTTGCCTTGGAACTTCTCGAAGTTAACCAAACATGTGTTTGCTGACGTTGCTTGAGCAAGTTCAGACGTACCGATGTCTTGAGTTAGTGTGTTTGGATCGCCGTATGTATCTAGCGCCCCCACTTTCTCGTTGATCGGGCCGTACCAAGCGCCTTCTTCGATACGAACAACACCAGGTGCGTAGCTATCCATTAGAACAGCACCTGCTAGTAGTTGACCACGGTCATTGAACACACGTACTACGTCGCCATCTTTGATGCCTTTCTTCTTAGCATCGATTGGGTTGATGTAGATTGGCTCACGGCCTTGTACCGCGTAAGTCGCACGCCACTCTTCAGATTCACACATCTGAGAGTGAAGACGCTTGTCTGGGTGACAAGATTGTAGCCAGTACGGATGTTTGTCAGAGCCTGGACCACCGTGTGAACGTTCAGATTTCTCAAACCACATTGGGTGTTCTTGACAGTGCTCGTAACCCATGTTGCCAACAGTACGGCTTGTGATTTCGATGAAACCAGAAGGCGTACCTAGTGCGTTGATCTCTGGATCTTCACGGAATGAAGCGTGACGAGTCCATGGCTTACCTTTACCGAAGTCTAGGAAACCTTTCTCCCAGAACTCAGCAAACTCAGGCATTTCGAAGCTGCCTTCGTTTGATGCACGACATTCGTCATACAGAGATTTAACCCACTGCATTTCGTCCATACCACGCGTATAATCGTCGTAACGACCCCAACGCTTAGTTAGGCTAGACATAATCTCGAAGTCAGTTTTAGACTGGAACAGAGGATCGACTAGTTTGTGCATCGCGATCAAACCACGACCAGAGTACGCGCCGTAACCATCAATATCGTTACGTTCCCACTGAGTACATGCAGGAAGCACGATATCAGAGTGACGACAAGTTGCAGTCCAAGCGAAATCAACAGCCACTACAGTTTGTAGGCTCTTGAATGCTTTACGCATCTTGTTGCGATCTTGGTGGTGGTGCCACGGGTTATTACCACTGAATACCATCATCTTGATATCCGGTAGTGTAACCGTTGAACCGTTCGCTTTGATCTTCTTACCTGGCTCTAGCAAGCTATCTACCCAACGAGCAACAGGGATTACACGGCTGTAACCGTTGTAATCAGTGTTAGTGTGCTTAGGCGATTGACCTTGGTCGATGTTCAACGGGAATGAACCCGGAGCTGCGAAGCCAGTTGAAGAAACACCGATACCAGAGTAATGGTGACCGTAAGAGATACCACCGCCAGGTAGACCGATTTGGCCAACCATTGCTGCGATAACGGCACACATCCAGTAAGGCTGCTCACCGTGTTGTTGACGTTGGATACTCCAACCGACAAGAATCTGCGTACGACCGTTAACCAGCATCTTAGCGAATTCACGGATAGAGTCCGCGCTTGCACCACAGATAGCCGAAGCCCACTCAGGTGTCTTCTCAACTTTATCTTTCGTTTCACCTTGAACGTACTTGATAAAGTCTTCAAAACCTAGACAGTAAGTTTCGATGAACTTCTTGTCGTATAGATCTTCGTTGTAAAGAACGTGAGCAACACCAAGCATGAACGCCACATCAGTTTGTGGGTTGATGTACATTTGCTCGTTTTCTAGGTAACGGCCTGTTTTGTTTTTAACAGGGTCAACAGAAACAACGTTGATCTCTTTCTTAGCAACTTTTTCTTTCAGCTGTTCTAAGTATGCGAATGACTCGTGAGTCTCACATGTCCAACCTACTTGCAGGTTTTTAACTGGATCGTTACCCCAAAGAACAATGTTGTCACTGTTTTCTAGGATAAGTTCCCAAGATGTACCTTGTGCGTAAACTTCAGTAGAACCTAGCACGTAAGGCATGATCGTTTGACCAGCACCTGTTGAGTAGTCACCGATTTTCTTCACAGAGTAACCGTGAAGTGCCATTGCACGTTGCATATGGTTAGTACAGCTGTGGAACTGACCCGTTTGTCTCCAACCAGTTTGACCTGTGTGAAGCGCCCATGGACCGTAATCTTTCTGCACGCGCTCTAGTTCGCGGTAAACAAGGTCTAGTGCCTCATCCCAAGTCACACGAATAAAACGGTTGTTACCACGCGTGTCTGCGCTGTATTTATGCTTCTTCAACCAATCTAGGCGAACCATTGGGTAACGCACACGTGATGAGCTGTAGATAATACCTTTAATACCTTTCAACATCTCAGTTGGGTGTTGATCGATTTCTAGAGGTTTAATCTCTTGTACTTTACCCGCATAAACGCGAGCTCGGAATGCACCCCAGTGAGAACCAGAGACTTTCCACGCGCCGTCTGTTTCTGCTGCAGACGCTGATGCCGACGCCAATAAGCTTGGACCGATAACCGATGCCGCACTTGTAGTAGCGACACCTTTCAGAAAACTTCTTCTTGTAATTGCCATTGTGTTACTCCAATTGACGTCTTATTAGTGATGGCCTTCAGAAAAATCTGATGAGTGCTTCTGTAGATACTTAAGAACAAGTGCTTCTGTATCTGTATCGAAGTTAACGAATGCAATCATACCATCTAACATGCCTACCCAACCGTTAGCGCTGAAGTGAGCTTCATCTGGCTGTGAGTGACACGTTGAACAGTTAGATTGGTACGCTTGACCCGCTGCGTTCCAGATAGGATCGAAGTTATCAACCATAGACTCTTTCTTCATCCAAAGTGCTAGGTTAACTTCTTCCCATGGAAGGCCAGTAAGCTCATCTTCTTTCTTCTCACCAACAGTGATAACGTCACTTTGAGATACTTCTTTGGTCAAGATTGCAGTTGAGATGTTCATACCGAAGTCTTCTTGGATTACACGTCCGAAGCCTTTCGCTTTACGCCAACCATCGATTTGAATCTTGATCATGTCGCCTTTTTCGTCGATAACCGCAACTTTACTTGCAGGACTTAGTAGACCCGCTTCAACCGTTGCTGTTTCATCTGTGTACATTGGTAGGTGACGAATAGAGATCACGTCAGAACCATTTGCGTAAGATGTGCTGCTTGCTACATTTTCTAGCTCGCCAACAATACCGCTTGCTGATGCCATATCCATTGGAAGGTTGTGAGCAATACCTTTATGACAGTCAACACAGCTTTGATCACGTTCTGCTGCATTCTTCATCTGGATACGCGCTGTTGGGCGCATGTTCTCGAAGTCCATTGAATCGTAGTTGTGACAGTTTTTACACTCTAGAGATTTGTTCGAAGAGAAACGATCCCATTCGTGTTTAGCCAGTTCGATACGACGAGCTTCGAATTTCTCAGATGTATCTAAGTCACCAAATACTTGAGCGAATACTTCTTTAGATGCTTGCATCTTACGAGCGATTTTTGCTGTCCATTCATGTGGAACGTGACAGTCAGGACAAGTAGCACGTACACCAGAAGTGTTTTTCCAGTGAACCGTTTCTTGTAGTTCTACGTACACGTTGTCACGCATGGTGTGACAACTTACACAGAACTCTTCTGTATTTGTGTGCTCTAGAGCTGTGTTAAAACCGCCCCAGAAAATAACACCGGCGATAAAGCCACCCATAGTTAGTACACCAAGACTGATGTGTACTGCAGGGCGAGTCATTGTGCGCCATAATTTAACTAAAAATGATTTCATGTTTAGCTCTCTTAAATATTGATTTTAAAAAATGTTGTTACTAGAGGGCATTACATGCCGCCGTGAGCACCAGGAGGTCCGAATACAAACACTTGCAGTGCCCAAACTAGGAAGCCGTAACCGCCTACAAAAGCCACACTTAATATTGGAAAGAGAACCACCGCGATGAAGAGGAAAGACTTCCACTCCAACGAGCGTTTTTCGCCAGTTTCAATTTTATTAACATCACTCATACATTTTGCCTATTTTGTATTTAGTAATTTCGAGTAACCCATTCTATGGGGCTAAAGTTCTTGAGTATCTAACAACAAATTTTAGACCATACACAAAGTAGGGTTCAATCAAATCCCCCGTTATAACCCTTGCTAATCAATACTTTTTTGAGGTCATCCAAACTTGTTTTCAGTTAAACAAAGTTATTAAAAAGTATTAACAAATGTGAAGAATTAAGCATATTTCACAAATGTTAAAAACCAACATATACGCAACCATATGACAACCAATTTTAACTTTTTACCTACTAAGTAGTAGCTAAAAAAGCCTCAAACAACCACTATTTTGTGTTTTGTTTGTTAAATGATTGATCATTTTTAGAATTGGTGACTTTACAGTTGAAATGCATCATTTGGCACTTTCAGATATGATGGAGACCACTTAAAAGGAATCATTATGCAAGACGTTATTGATATATCTTGGTGGCAGTTATTGTTCTTCAGCTCACTTCTCTTGCTACCTATTACCATCAACCACAAGTTAAAACTCGGCCTTGGAAAAGAGGCTTCTGTCAGCATCATTCGTATGGTTATTCAGCTATTTCTAGTGGGACTTTACCTAGAATACTTGTTCACCTTGAATAGCTTATGGGTCAATTTGCTGTGGCTATTTGCAATGATCATCGTTGGGGCAAGCTCAATTGTTGAAAAATCTAGGCTCCCAAAAAATCTACTTTTAGTTCCTATAGCCGTTAGCCTTGCTGTAACTTGTGTACCTATTGTCTTGTTTATCTGCTTTTTCATCATTAAACCGACACCGGTTTTTAACGCACAGTACCTTATCCCTATTGCAGGGATGCTGTTAGGTAATAGCTTAAGCAGTAATATCGTGGCATTGCAGAATTTGTTTGGGGCTTTTGAAACGCAGAAATCAGAGTACGAAGCGGCTATCGCTTTGGGCGCGTCTCCTTCCTATGCAGCCGCGCCTTTTGTTCGTAATGCGATACAGAAAGCGATGTCACCAATTATGGCCTCTATGGCAACTACAGGCTTAGTCACGCTACCGGGAATGATGACAGGACAGATCTTAGGTGGTGCATCACCAATGATCGCGATTAAGTATCAGTTGATGATCATGTTAGCTATCTTCGTGATGATGAGCTGCTCTTTAGCACTTGCACTTCAGCTCTCATTGAAGACATCTCTTACTAAAGAAGGCCGAGTTCTCGCGCAAATACAGCCTTCGAAATAGCCTCCCTACTCCACTTAGATCTGGTTACTCACTGAATTTGAGACAGGTTATCCACAGAAATTGTGGATAACCAAATCAATATAGATCCTTTTTTGTCCATTCCCACCTAGGGAAAGATCATTACCTTTGATCTTTGGGTGTTTTCAAAGACATATACACACATGGTGATCATCGCTATTGAGCGTTCACATGATAATTTAAGAAATGAATAAGTAGGTTTTCCACAAATAAAAACGGCCTGCAATGCAGGCCGTCTTGTAAATGTCATAAGTCAGTTCAGTGTTTTCACTGAGTCCAAGTTACCCAGTTAACTCGTAAACTGGATTAACCGCGTAATCGGAATTAATCACGAAACCTTTGCTTGGTGGATCACGCCACCCTTATTAGTCACGTAGGTAGATCAACCAGTACCACATACCAACAAAGATACCACCGCCAATGATGTTACCAATGGTAACGGGCAGCAAGTTGTTCATCAAAAAGTCCATCATGTTCAGATCAACATAGTCCGCAGGGTTAGCGCCTGTCATTGTCCAAAATTCTGCGGGAGCAAATGTTTTGATACCGATAGCTAAAGGGACTTGGAACATGTTGGCAATACAGTGCTCAAAACCGGCTGATACGAACATCGCAACAGGTAAAATCATAACTGCGATTTTGTCAGTCAGTGTACGTCCACTAAACGTCATCCATACCGCGATACAAACCAACACATTACACATGATGCCAAGCGCGATAGCTTGGATAAAATCATGGTGCATTTTGTGTTGGGAAATCGCCATGGCATTCAAACCCACTTGTCCATGATCGAACATGTACTGTTTAGTCAGAAGCATACAGGCCACCAGCAGCAATGCACCAATTAAGTTACCGACATAAACCGTGGTCCAGTTCTTAACTAATGTACGCCAGGTAATCTTGCCACTTGCGCGAGCAACAAGCGTCAACACCGAGCTGGTAAACAGTTCACCACCAGTAACAACAACAAGGATTAATCCTAAGCTAAAAGCTAGACCACCCAATAAGCGAGTAATACCCCACGGTAAATCACCAGCACCGGTAGTCACGATTGTGTAGAACACAAACGCGATACCAATATGTATGCCAGCAGAAATCGCTAGGAGAAAAGATTTGATTGGATCTTTGGTTGCTTTACCTACGCCAATATCTGCAGCGCGCTCAGCCATTTGTGGCGGTAATAATGAGTCGAATTGGTTTAGATTCATGATGATTTACATTTTGAAACATGTCGTCGGGAGCGCGATAATCCTCTCTTTCATTTCTGAATTCAAGAGCTATTTTAAGCTCGAAATGCCTCTCACAATCCTGTTGAAAGAAATTAGTCCAAGTTATTCCAAATTCATACGACTTTAGTAGTAAAAATAAAACTCTGCTGAATGATTAGTTATCAGCATAGAAAACAACACATCTATAAATATCAACAAGTTACGTTAAAGTTCAAAGAATAGCGTACACTATAATGACTCAATGGACACTTTTGTTTTCAGATTTTGACATAGATCAACAGAACGTAAAAAAGCGCCCTTAGGCGCTTTTAACTCAATCACAAATAAAGAAATTAGTGATGCTAAACCGAAGGTTCAATCACTTCTTCTAATGATTGTTCGAGAGATGCATCCTCTAGGCTAGATTCAATACTAGGAAGAATCACATCAGAGTCACTTTCGGTGGCAACTTTACCACCTAAACTTTTCAAACTATCCACTAACTCTTCTAGGCTCTTTATGTGAGCATCACTCTTGGTAATCTGCTCACCGAGCAACTCACTGTGCTTGGTTGCTTCAGACAATTGCTGCGCTTGCTTCTGGTTTTCAGACTCCAGCTTAGCCAATTGCTCAGTCAAAATTTCAATCTCTGACTTTAAAAGCCCTGTCATATCAGAGCTTTTTAACGCTTTAACACTCGCTACAATTTTTTGAGACTGAAGACGCAATACAACATCACGGTGATCTTCATCATTAACCACTCGTGAAATGCTCAATAACTGGTTCTCTGCATTCAAAACCGACTGTTCGAACTGGTCACCTTTTACGCTCGCCAGCACTTTGACTTCATGAGCAACACTGCGTACGTGGTTTAATTCGAACTCCGCAGCGTGAACTGCGTCTTCAATGATCGACTTTTCACGGGGACTGGCTTTCACTTGGCTTTCTGCCAAAGCAATTTGAGATGCCGCTTTAGCAAACGTCAGTGGAACAACGTCATCGAAATCTTCATCTTCCAAGAACTCCAACTCATCCTTCAAAGGTTCGATGTACTTCTTGTGGGCCACTTTAACTTCTAACAAACTCGCGTTATTAAGAAACTCTACCTGTGCTTCCTGAGCATCTTCAAGTTCGTCGACCAGCACATACTCAAACAGTTCGCTGTATTCTGAATACAAGCGCTTGTAGCTCGATGCAAACATAGTGTCGGCACCAAGAAACTTTAAGTAATCCATTTGCACTATCGAGTCGGCTAATACTCTGTCAGCCTTTTCCTTTAGCACTAAGATCGAGTCATAATTTGATCGAATCAACGCAATTTTTTCATCAAAGGCTTCGGCGTAAGTTAATGTCGAAAAAATCGAGTAACTCTTGGTTAACCGTGTTTGATCTTTCAGTAAGTCCGCATAAATGCTTTCAGCATCATTCCAAGCGTCTAATAGTTCATTGTAATTCTCTGGAGCATAGAGAGACAATTGAGCGTGTTCTTCAAGCTTAGTCTCCCACTCGGAGTAAACACTTTGGACAGACTGAAATGAACGGACCTCTACTGTTGATTCATTGTCATTTGTGGTTTGGTTCGCGCCTGTCTGCTCTGAGGGTGTACTTTGACAACCTGAGATAGCAAATAGCATACTGATCGTTAATGCTACTTTGTTCACTCTCACTGATGCGTTTCCTTTTTATACAATATTAGCTGGATGCAATATATTTCTAGTAACACAATATATTACAACCACTTCCCAATAAACATCGTTCAGAATTTAAGTGGCTGCAAATCACGCAATCTAACTAAAATAAACCCACCATACGACGATTAATCATTCAATTTGGTATCACTTATCAATTCTATTTATTTGCTATTGCTTGAGCCGTGAATGCGCACTAAGGTGAAGGTAGAGAACGTTATGAATATATAGGTTAATTATGAAGTACAACGCTGAACATATTGCTGATTTAAACCTCCTTCTTCAATTTGATGTAAGTAGCGCCGCTACTGGAATTAAAGTTCATCAAGAGGCTGCTCAAGAAACTCAAGACGCTGTTAAGCGCCTATTCGAAAAGAATCTTTGCACTCAGCCAGACGGTGGTTACCTAACAGACGAAGGTATCCAGATGGCAGAGCGCGCAGACAAGTTACTTCGCGTACTGAACTAAAACTCCACGGTTCTAGTAAAAACTCCACTCGCTTCGGCCGTGGAGTTTTTTCATTTTTGGGCAAAGGTTTGTTAGGCTTACTATAAATCCATAGCTTTCAGTTGTGAGGAACACATGGCTTCTATATTTATTGTTGGTGCAGGATGGGTCGGTGCACCTTTATCTGAACATTTAGAAAAACATGGTAACCAAGTTGTGGTCACGAAAACGACCCAAGCAGGTGCAGACGCTGTTGGGAACAAACGAGTTCCATGTGAAGTGTTTAGTTTTGACTCATCAAAGTCAGATGAGACTATCGGTGAACTCTATTCGTTGTTACTCGAAAACAACACTGAGATAGTGATTGGTAGCTTCCCTCCAGGCTTTAGAAAGGGAGCAGGACAAGAGTACGCCAACCACTGGCAGCAACTCACCAATGCATGTCAAAAGGCCAACGTTAAGAAGCTTATCATGGTCAGTTCAACAACCGTATACCCAAATAAACCTGGCGTTTTGAACGAACTGGATGCTTCACTCCCCCTTTCAACCTCAGGCAACGAGCTCGCGTCTTCATTTTCCGATAACGCGCGTGTCATGCTGCAAGCGGAACAGTCAGTGATTGATTCTGGCATCGACTACACCATTCTTCGCTTTAGTGGATTGATTGGTCCGAACCGTCACCCATCGAGGTTTGCAAGTAAATTGAAGCAAGTGAGCACTCAAGCTCCTGCCAACATGCTTCACCTTAACGACGCGATTGGCGCAGTCGATTTCGCTATCAGTCAACTGCACAACGAAGTGGTCAACGTCACCACTCCGAATACTGTGAGCAAAGCAGAGTTCTATGCCGCAGCACTAAAAAGTGCCAATAGCAGCGAGCCACTCCCTCCTATTGTCGATACCCCAGACAAGCTGATCTCTTCTAAAAAGATCCTCGGTTTAGGTTACTCGTTTAAATTCGATTCCACATTGGACGCTCTTTATGACTAAGCAATCCATAGCTAAGCAACCTGTAACAAAGAACTCAAAGGGTAAGCTATATCACTCGATCGACACCCTTTGGAACTTTATGTCTATGGGTCACAAGGTTACGCCTTCAGACTGTATTTTTGTATTGTGTAGCAACGATACTCGCGTCGCTGAATATGCAGCCGAGCTTTATCACCAAAAGATAGCGCCTTACATCGTTTTTTCTGGTGGTGTGGGACGTTTTACAGAAGGAAGCTTTGAGCGTTCAGAGGCTGAAACATTCGCGGCTATCGCACGAGACGCTGGCGTGCCTGACTCTGACATTATCATTGAGAAGCACGCAACTAATACTGGGGAGAACGTACGATTCACCCACAAATTGTTGACTGAGCGTGGACTATCCCCGAAACGCCTGACCTTAGTACAGAAACCCTTTATGGAGAAACGCACTTACGCCACGTTTGCTAAACAGTGGCCTGACGAAGTTACCGAGATTCAAGTCACTTCACAATGGCAAGACTGGATTGATTACTTTAACGAAGAGTTACCATTAGACATGGTGTTAGGTGCATTGATTGCTGATTATGAGCGAATCAAATCCTACCCCGCTCAGGGCTTTCAAATAGAGATGCCCATCCCTGACGACGTTGACCATGCCTATCAAGCATTAAAGAGGCTCGGTTTCGAATAAAGCAAAAGATCGACTAAGAATAAAATAGAAGCTCGGCTTGGAATAAAACAAAAGCTCGGCTCAATAAACAAAAACGGTGACACTAGGTCACCGTTTTCTAATTTGAACGCTATTGGTTTTAGCAATGCCGACTTGTAGGCTGCTTATTTACCTAACGCTTCTTTATAATGTAAACGGCAAGCCGAAACATATTGGTCATTGCCACCAATAGCGACTTGGTCACCTTCAGCAATTGCCACACCGTGCTCATCTGTACGAATTACCATATTGGCCTTACGGCCACAGTGGCAAATTGTTTTAAGTTCTACTAATTTGTCAGCCCAAGACAACAAGTAGCGGCTACCTTCAAACAGTTCACCCAAGAAGTCAGTGCGCAAACCGTAACAAAGTACAGGGATGTGCAGCTTATCAACCACTTCTGTTAGTTGGTAAACCTGCTCTTTCGATAAGAACTGACACTCATCGATCAATACACAATGACGCTTTTCTTCTTCGTTGAGTTTTTGAATTGCCTCAAACATATTGGTGTCGTTTTTAAACAATTGAGCTTCAGATTGAAGACCAATTCGTGAACTCACTTTACCGATACCATAGCGATCATCTAATGCAGCCGTAAAGATCACTGGTGTCATACCACGTTCTTGGTAGTTGAATGAAGATTGAAGAAGCGTTGTTGATTTACCCGCGTTCATTGCCGAGTAATAAAAATACATCTGAGCCACAGAAATATTCCTGTTAATTAAAAGGTGAAGATAAAAAGGTGAAATTAGAGAATTTTTGCTAGAAAAAAGGGCTGAAAATCAGCCCTTTTTATAAGATTTACTTACGACGCCAAGTCGTACCTTCTGGACCATCTTCCAGAACAATACCTAGCTCGTTCAGCTTATCACGTGCAAGATCGGCATTTGCCCAATCCTTCGAAGCGCGAGAGTCATTACGTAGCTTAATTAGGCCTTCGATTTCAGCGACTTCGTCATCGTTACCGGCTGCATCGCCTTGCAAGAAAGCTTCTGGATCTTGGTGAAGAATACCGATGATGTCTGCCAGTTCACGCATCAACGCACCTAGTGCACTTGCTTTTTCTATGCTTTCAGTCTTGATACGGTTGATTTCACGAGCCATTTCAAACAGCACTGAATAAGCTTCAGGTGTGTTGAAATCATCGTTCATCGCTGTAGAGAAACGAGTCACATACTCTTCACCACCAGCAGGGGCTGCGGTAACGTCTAGACCACGAAGTGATGTATAGAGACGTTCAAGTGATGCACGAGCCTGATTTAGGTTATCTTCGCTGTAGTTTAGTTGGCTACGGTAGTGACCAGACATTAGGAAGTAACGAACTGTCTCTGCATCGTAATGCTGAAGTACGTCACGGATAGTGAAAAAGTTACCCAGTGACTTAGACATTTTTTCTCTGTCTACCATCACCATGCCACTGTGCATCCAAGTATTCACATACTGGGTGCCATGTGCGCAGCAAGATTGTGCGATTTCGTTCTCGTGGTGCGGGAACTGTAGATCCGAACCACCACCATGAATATCGAAGTGATTGCCAAGAATAGACGAGTTCATTGCTGAACATTCGATGTGCCAACCTGGACGACCTGGCCCCCATGGCGATTCCCACGTCGGCTCACCAGGCTTAGACATCTTCCAAAGAACAAAGTCTAACGGGCTACGTTTTGCAGAATCGATGTCAACACGGGCGCCAGCTTGAAGCTGCTCAAGATCTTGCTTAGAAAGCTTACCGTATTCGTCAAACTTCTTAACTTCGAACATCACGTCACCGTTGCTTGCAACGTAAGCAAAGCCACGTTGAATTAGCTTTTCTACTAACTCAATGATCTCTGTGATGAATTCAGTCGCACGAGGCTCGACATCTGGGCGTTTCATGTTCAATGTATCGAAGTCCGCGTGCATTTCACCGATCAGACGCTCAGTCAGAGAGTCACAAGACTCGCCGTTTTCATTAGCGCGCTTGATGATTTTGTCATCGATATCAGTGATATTACGAACGAAATTCAAATCGTAACCAAGGTAACGCAGGTAACGAGTTACCACGTCAAATGAAACGAACGTACGGCCATGACCAATATGACAGAGATCGTATATGGTTACCCCACAGACATACATACCGACTTTGCCAGCTGTAATTGGTTTGAATTCCTCTTTCTGTCTTGTGAGCGTGTTATATATCTTCAGCATGATCTCTATCTATTTTATGGATTAATCAAAAATAAGATCGCAGTATAACAAGTCATACCTTAATAGGTAATCCCCCAAAGCAGGAATTACCTCAAACATCCGAGTTAAGTTAATGATTTGGTGATTTGAAAGTCCGCCAACATGCGCTAGAATTCGAACTTCATATTAAAAAGACAGTAAGGTAACAATCATGATCATCCTTCACACAAATTTTGGTGACATCAAAGTCCAACTTAACGAAGAAAAAGCACCAGAAACAAGCGCAAACTTCCTACAGTATTGCCGTGACGGTTTTTACGACAACACGCTATTCCACCGTGTTATCGATGGTTTCATGGTTCAAGGCGGCGGCATGACTTCTGGCCTTAAAGAAAAAACAACTCGCGCGACTATCAAGAACGAAGCAAACAACGGCCTAGCGAACAAAGTGGGTACGCTAGCAATGGCTCGTACTATGGAACCGCATTCAGCGAGCTCTCAGTTCTTCATCAACGTTAACGACAACTCTTTCCTAAACTTCCGTAGCGAAAGCCTAGACGGTTGGGGCTACTGTGTATTCGCAGAAGTTGTTGAAGGCATGGACATCGTAAACAAGATCAAAGGTGTTAGCACTGGTTCTATGGGTATGCACCAAGACGTACCTCTAGAAGAAGTGATCATCACTGGTACTACAATCGAAGCTTAATCACTTGCTTTCGATTAGGGCGTATTGACCTTTTGAGCTGATTTTTGCAGCGAGTTGCTGGGGATTTATACAAGGCAGAGGCTTTGATGTGTAGCTAGCCTACATAAGAAGCCTATAACGCAGTAGAAATAACCAGCAAACGCTGCCCAAAGGGTTCGGCTAAAAGCGTTTTACTCTTTGTTGAGGGAAATTTGCTTAGAATGACTAGGCTTCCTATCCCTCGCCTCGATTAAAACGCTTTTATCTCGAACAAAATTTAACCGCCAAAGGTCAACACGCCCTAGTATTAATAATTGATGAGCCGATAAAATCAGGATATAGGGAGCGAATCGCTCCCTTTTTTTAGACCTATGAAAACATATTTTATATCAGATCTACACCTTGCTCCGTCGCGACAAGACATCACAGACTGCTTCTTAACCTTCATGAAGAACGAGGCCGTAGAAGCGGATGCACTCTACGTGTTGGGTGATCTTTTCGAATTCTGGATTGGTGACGACGATACAAGCGAGTTCGCGAATTCAATTCGCCAAACGTTTATAGACTTAGTTAACACTGGCGTACCTTGTTATTTCACACAAGGCAATCGGGACTTTTTAGTTGGCAAAAAATTTGCGAAACAAACAGGCGTACAGCTTCTAGATGAAGTTTCTACTATCGATATCTACGGACAAAAAGCAGTGGTATTGCATGGTGATACTCTGTGTACCGAAGATATAAAGTACCTCGCCTTTCGTGAAAAAGTTCATCAGCCCTGGTTACAATGGGTCTTTAATAGAATTCCATTTTTTATCAAAAAGAAAATTGTCTCCAAGGTTCAGTCTGATATCAAAGATGATAAGCAGACAAAGTCACTCGACATCATGGATGTAACACAGCAAGAAGTCGACAATGTGATGAAACAACACAACGTCGATTTGATGATCCACGGTCATACTCACCGTCCAGACATACACTCCTTCAGTGCTAACAATTGCACTAAAACCCGTATCGTACTGGGTGATTGGTATACCCAAGGATCAGTTCTGGTGTTCACTCCGCAAAGTTTTGAACTACAGAATCGCGAGTTTAGCAATCGCTTTTAGCATCACGCTTAAACTTTCACTTTTATTATTATCATCGGTCAGATTTTCTTCACTTGTATATGGTAATTTCTCCTGAATTAGCTATTATTTGTCTATCAAAAATAAACCGAACACAGTACCAAGTTGAAATATTCATACGTAGCGCGTCAACCAATACTCGATGCAGACAAGAAGACCATAGGTTACGAGTTGCTATTTAGGGATGGTCCTAAGAACACTTTCCCTGAAGTAGAGCCGGAGCTCGCTACTAGCCGTTTGCTTTCCGACCACTTCTTATCTACCCACTATAATACATTGGGCGATAAGCTTGGATTCGTTAATTTTCCATATGCAAGCTTGGTTAACCTAGTCCCGACTCTATTTCCGAAAGAGAGCTTAGTTGTCGAGGTACTGGAAGACTGTGAGCCAACAGACGAACTGCTAGAAGCCATCATCACAATTTATGATGCGGGTTACACGATCGCGTTAGATGACTTTGTGCCTAGCAAAGCATGGAAACGCTTCTTACCTTACGTATCAATTATCAAATTCGACATACGTTTGATCTCAATCGCTAAAGCTGCGATGTTCATGAACACTCTGAAAGACTTGAATATCGAGTTTCTAGCGGAGAAAGTAGAAACTCACGAAGAATACCAAGAAGCAATCCAAGCCGGGTTTAACTATTTTCAAGGCTACTTTTTCAGTAAGCCGGAGATGATCCAAACTCGCGCATTAAACCCTGCTTTTTTAACCATTGTTCAACTGTTGAAAGAGATTGCCAACGATCCTATCAACTTTGCCGAAGTAGAGCGTTTGATTACCCTTGATATGACTATGTCGTATAAGCTGCTCTCTTACGTAAACTCCGCTGGTGGCTCATCAACACCGATTCGTTCATTCCACCAAGCGCTTGTTTATCTTGGTGAACAAAAACTACGTAAGCTAGTGTCACTGGTTGCTATCGCATCCGCGAAAGAAGATAAACCAGACTCACTCTATGGTTTAGCCGTGATACGCGCGCGCCAATGTGAACTGTTGGTCGAGAAAATGAACGTTAAGGTTGAGCCCGGGCAAGCCTTTTTAACTGGCATGTTCTCGCTGCTCGACTCCCTATTCGATCTGCCGTTAGTAAAAGTACTGGACTCGGTGCCGATCGATGATGAGATTAAACAAGCCTTGATTCAACGTAAAGGCGTATTAGGTGCCATTTTGGCGATGGTCATAGCTTATGAACAAGCTCGCTGGGATGAAGCAACGCGCATTCGTAAACTGCTCAAACTCAACGAAGCAGAGCTAGGTCAAGCTTATGACGAAGCAACTTCTTGGGCCCAAGACCTGCTGTCTCCTACTTTGAAATAGTTCACGTCACACAGCAACTTCAATCGAAACTCAGCTTTGGTGAGCAGTCGTTTCTTGATAAACTCCAACACATTCATTTATGGCCTCTTACAGAGGCCATTTTTACAGGATTTGACCATGTCTTTATGCCCATGCGGTAGCAAAAATTCTTACCAACAGTGCTGTGAATCAGCGCACCTTCACCACAGTGCTGTTGAAACGCCTGAACAGTTGATGCGCTCTCGTTATTCAGCGCACGAGTTGGGTTTGGTTGACTATGTTGTTGCGACTTACCACCCTAGCTGCAACGCAGAAGCGCAAAGAGAAGGTATTGCCGAATCTATCAACAGTGATTGGGCAGGACTAGAAGTCATCGATACTACGGTAGGCTCGCACCAAGACGAAGGCTTTGTTGAGTTTAAAGCTTACTTCAATGAAGAAGGCGCACAATACTGCATGCAAGAACGCTCTCGCTTTATACGTGAAGACGGCCTTTGGTACTACATTGATGGTACCTTCCCAGAGCAGGAACAAACTACACAACTAGAAATTGACCCACGCTTAAATCAAACCGTTGAGAGCTTTAAAATCGGCCGTAATGATCCGTGTATTTGTGGCAGTGGTAAGAAATACAAGAAGTGCTGCGGGTAACTCGTTCGACTAAGAAGTCAGATTAAGAGAAGAGATTCCTGATGTCGCTTAGGCTCCTCGGAATGACGCAAAGTCAGAGGTTAGAAAAGTGACGTAGGGCTTAGAAATCTTGAAATCTTGAAATCTTGAAATCTTGAAATCTTGAAATCTTGAAAATTAAAAAACTAAAAAGCCCCGTAAACATGTTTGTTTGCGGGGCTTTTGCCTGTCTTTTACGCGGTTCTATTAATCTAAAGAGAGCTTACTTATGACGCTCTTTCAGCTTGTTTACCACATCATCCATCGATAAGCCTTGATCTTGAAGAAGAACCATTAGGTGGTAAATCAAATCTGCTGATTCACACACTAACTCCGCCTTATCGCCCGACGTCGCCGCAAGCGCGACTTCAACGCCTTCTTCGCCCACTTTTTGCGAAATACGCTTGGTGCCACGGGCATATAGACTGGCAGTATAAGAAGATTCAGGATCGGCGTCCTTGCGGGCAGCCAATAGCTGCTCAAGCTGATGAAGCCACACCATCTGAGACTCTTCTTGCTTGTCTCCATCCCAACACGTTGTTGTTCCTGTGTGGCACGTTGGGCCAATGGGATTAACCTTAACCAGCAAGGTGTCGTTGTCACAATCCAATGACATGTTTTGCAGTTGCAATACGTTACCCGACGTTTCACCTTTGGTCCAAAGGCGCTCTTTGGTGCGAGAGAAAAACGTCACTTGGCCAGTTTCACCTGTTTTCTCGAGCGCTGCTGGGTTCATGTATCCCATCATCAGCACTTGGCTCGATTGGTAATCTTGAACAATCGCTGGCACTAAGCCATCGACTTTTTCCCAATCAATACGCTCTGACAATGCGCCTACTTCTGTTTTTGATAAGCTTACGGGTTCAAAACTCATAGTCGCACCTCTACATCTTGTTGTTTCAAATACTGTTTAAGTTCACCAATATTGATGACTTGCTTGTGGAATACCGAAGCCGCAAGTGCTCCGTCCACGTTGGTTTTTTTATAGGCTTCAGCAAAGTGCTCCATCGCACCTGCGCCACCTGATGCAATCAGGGGTACATTACACACTGAACGTACCATATTTAACTGGTCGATATCATAGCCGTTGCGAACGCCATCTTGGTTCATCATGTTTAACACGATCTCACCGGCGCCACGCTTCTGTACTTCCTGCACCCAATCTTTGGTTTCCCACTTGGTTGCTTTGGTACGCGCTTCATCGCCTGTGAATTGGTAAACCTGATATTTACCGGTTTCTTTATCGAAGTATGAATCGATACCAACAACGATACACTGCACGCCGAACTTATCAGCAAGGTCAGTGATCAGTTGCGGATTAGCCAATGCCGGTGAGTTGATTGATACTTTATCCGCACCAAACTCAAGAATACGCGCTGCATCTTCCGCTGATTTAATACCACCAGCGACACAGAAAGGAATATCAATCACTTCTGCTACACGTTTCACCCAGCTCTTGTCGACTACACGCCCATCGCTTGATGCCGTGATATCGTAAAATACTAATTCATCAGCGCCCTCTTCCGCATAACGTTGCGCTAACGGAACGATGTCACCAATAATTTCGTGGTTACGGAACTGAACGCCCTTAACCACCTGTCCGTCACGGACATCCAAACAAGGGATTATTCGCTTTGCCAACATGCAAATGCCTCCTCTGCGGTAAACTTACCATCAAGTAGCGCACGACCCACAATCACACCAGCAACACCGCTGCCTTTAAGTGCTTCGATATCAGCTAGGCTACCAATGCCGCCCGATGATTGGAATTGCACTTGTGGGTACTGCTTACAAAGATCAACGTAGAGCTCTACGTTTGATCCTTCTAGCGTGCCATCACGTGAAATATCGGTACACAGAACGTGTTTAAGACCAACCGTGAGGTAGTCTTCAATCAGGGCTTCAATGGTCACGCCTGAATCTTCTTGCCAACCTGAAATCGCCACTTTACGTGTGCCGCTTTCGTCGATGTTAATATCCAGAGCCAGCACTATTTTTTCAGCGCCGTACTTCTCCATCCAACCTTTCACCAACTCAGGTTGCTTAACTGCTGTAGAACCAACTACAACGCGCTGCGCGCCAGCTTCTAGTAGATCAACAACATCTTGCTCGTTACGCACGCCACCACCAATCTGGATGTTCGCAGGCGTGCTAGCAAGGAGCTTAGCAATCAAGTCTAACTGACGAGCCGTTGTGTCTTTTGCGCCCGTTAAGTCAACAAGGTGCAGCCAGCCAGCGCCAGCTTGGTGATACAGATTAAACTGCTCTGCTGGGTCTACTTTGTATTCTGTTACTTGCCCGTAGTCCCCTTGGAATAAGCGAACTACTTGGCCTTCAATTAAATCTAACGCGGGAATAATCATTTACATTCCTTATAGGGCAACGTTAGCCGCTGCCAAATCCTTATTACAATTCCAAGAAGTTCTGAATCAGCTTAGAGCCAGCTTTTGACGAACGTTCTGGGTGGAACTGAACACCATAATAGTTGCCACTTTGCACTGCGGCAGTAAACGGATTGCCGTAATCACATTGTGCGATTGTGTAGTCACCCACTGGCATTGCGAAGCTGTGTACAAAGTAGAAGTACTCGCCCTCTTCAATGTCTTTGAATAGAGGGTGGTTAGGTGTCGCGGTTACTGTGTTCCAACCCATGTGTGGTAATGGCAAATCACCCGTTTCAAGTAAACGAACTTCGCCATCACACAATCCTAGGCATTCAACTAACTCGTCAGCTTTTTGGCCTTTCTCTTGAGACAATTTGCCTAACAACTGCATACCTAAACAAATACCTAGCAGAGGCTTCTCTACTTGCTTCACAAGAGAAACAAGGTCGCGCTCTTGCAAGTTCTTCATTGCCTCACTTGCTGTGCCTACACCGGGTAGGAATAGCTTATCGGCAGCAAGAACAACTTCTGGTTCTTTTGAAATTTCAACTGCGTAGCCTAGACGTTCAATCGCAAACTTCACCGAGGAAACATTGGCACAACCAGTATCAATAATAACGACTTTTTGATCTTTCATTGTTTTTCCTTGCTAACGTTAGCCTTACAGAACGCCTTTGCTGCTTGGTAACTCGTTACCTTCAACTTTGATTGCTTGGCGAAGAGTACGGCCAAACGCTTTGAATAGGCTCTCAATGATGTGGTGATCATTATTACCGTCAGAAGAAAGGTGTAGCGTACAAGCCAATGTATCGGTTAGAGAACGGAAGAAGTGAACCACCATCTCTGTTGAAAGGTCACCCACTTGCTCGCGGCTGAATTTAGCATCGAACTTCAAGTATGGACGGCCAGAAAGGTCTAGCGCACACTGAGCCAAACACTCATCCATTGGTAGGCTGAAACCAAAGCGGCCAATACCACGTTTGTCGCCTAATGCATCTTTCAATGCTTGGCCTAAAGCAAGTGCGGTATCTTCTACTGTGTGGTGATCATCAATGTGTAGATCGCCTTTCACAGTCAGGTTCATTTGGAAACCGCCGTGTGTCGCGATTTGATCAAGCATGTGATCGAAGAAACCCATGCCAGTATCGATCTTGTTGCCACCGGTTTCATCAAGGTTTACGGCCACCTTGATGTCCGTTTCTTTAGTGGTACGAACCACTTCAGCAACACGAGCATTAACCGTCAGATCTTTAACGATCTGTGGCCAGTTAAGCGTGCCTTCAGTTTGCGCATCTGGTCCGTATTGGATACCACGAATTGCCATGTTCTCAGCAAGTTGAAGATCCGTCATTCGATCGCCAATCACGACTGACTTTTGGAAGTCAACTTTACCGCCCTGTAGGTATTCTTTAACCATACCCAGCTTAGGCTTGCGGCAAGAGCAATTGTCTTCATCAAAATGAGGGCAGATTAGAACATCATCAAACTTAACGCCCTGAGACTCAAAGAACTCCATCATCATATTGTGTGGAGCATCGAACTCTTCTTGCGGGTAGCTATCTGTACCTAGACCATCTTGGTTAGTCACCATCACTAAGCGATAACCCGCATCTTGCAGTGCAAGTAGGCTAGGAATCACTAACGGTTCGAATTTTAGTTTGTCTAAACGGTCTACTTGAAAGTCAACTGGCGGCTCAACAATTAAGGTGCCGTCACGGTCTATAAAAAGTATTTTCTGTTGTTTACTCACTTGAACTTCCTTTTAATTTTAAATCTGCTGGCCTAGCTAAAATCAACGCTAACCCAAAATATTGGTTTCACTTGCCAGCCTGCAATTAATCCACTCAAACTGGCAAATGTTATTACTGGTAAGCCTTTCGTTACTGATAAAAGTTACGAATGAATCCAAGTGTCTTTTCGCACTCTTCGCGATTACCAATACTAATACGAACACAGTCTTCAATTGGTGAATTACGCAAAATGATGCCCGTATCCCAAGCCGCTTTAAATAACTCATCGCCGTTCGGGAATTTAACCAGTAGGTAGTTACCCCAACCATCAAATACCGTCACTTGAGGCATGCCTAATAGACCTGCTTGTAAATACGCTCGGTTAGCACTTAAATCCAGAACTTGGAACTTAGCACGCGCTAGTCCTTGCTCTGAAAGTGCTTGAACGGCAATGTCAGCAACAGGGATTGGCACAGGATAAGGAGCAATCACTTTTAACAATACATCGATAAGCTCTTTGTTCGCTAGCGTAAAGCCACAACGTAAACCCGCTAAAGCAAATGCTTTCGAGAGAGTTCGAAGAATCGCTAGATTCGGATACTGAGCAAGCAAATCCACCGTTGATGCTTCAGGGCAGAAATCGATATACGCTTCATCCATCACAACAATCGCTTTGTCTTGTGTCATTTCAAGCAGCTTGATGATGTCTTTGCGATCAACCAAATTACCGGTTGGGTTATTTGGACTACAAACAAAGACCACTTTTACGTTGTCAAGTTGAGCTTCAATAGCAGGAAGATCCAATTGCCATTCAGAAGTCAGAGGCACCACTTTACGCTCAACACCAATCGTCTCTGCACTGATTGCGTACATACCGTAAGTGGGTGGGCAGTAAAGAATAGCGTCTTCGTTCGGCTCACAGAAAGCACGAATCAGTAGTTCAATGCCTTCGTCAGCACCACGAGTAGTCAACGTTTGCTCTGGTGCAACACTCGCATATTGAGCGTAAGCATCGATTAGCTCTTTAGGCTGACACTCGCTGTAGCGATTAAGTCGAGTCAGATTTAAGGTGTACTCGTTATCAAACGGAGATTCGTTGGCGTTCAACCATACATCTCCGCTGCCACCAATGCGTCTTGCAGACAAGTAAGGTGTTAGAGCCTGAACTTGTTTTCTTGCTAACTTTTCCATGCCCTACCCTTATTTCGCTTTATTTAGCTGTTCAAATCGATTTAATTTTTCAACTCGGATGGTCACCGCACGTTTGTGTGCGTCCAAACCTTCGGCTTCCGCCATTGTGACTACCGTTGGCGCTAGGCCTTGTAAGCCATCAGCTGTTAACTCTTGTACCGTCATACGCTTAGAGAAATCCGCCAAACCTAGGCTTGAATAAGTCTTGGTATAGCCGTAAGTCGGAAGAACGTGGTTTGTGCCTGATGCGTAGTCACCTGCAGATTCTGGAGACCAGTCACCCAAGAAGATTGAACCTGCATTATCTAGTAATGGCAGCAGTTCACGTGGACTCTTGGTCTGAACAATCAAGTGTTCCGGGCCATAGAAATTCGAAATCGCAATCGCTTGAGTGATCGATTCAGCAATGATGATTAGACTTGAAGCCAATGCTTGCTGAGCGATGTTCGCACGAGACAGCTCTTTCAGTTGCTTCTGAACTGCATCGGTTACTTGGTCGGCAATAACTGGTGATGGTGTTACTAATACAACCTGTGAATCTGGCCCGTGTTCAGCTTGGCTCAGTAGATCAGCAGCAATGAAGTCAGCATCCGCAGTTTCGTCTGCAATCACTAACACTTCAGACGGGCCAGCAGGCATATCAATCGCAGCGCCACGGAAGTCGTTACTTACTTGGCGTTTAGCTTCCGTTACGTAAGCGTTACCTGGGCCGAAGATCTTATCAACCTTAGCCACGCTCTCGGTCCCGTAAGCCATGGCAGCAACGGCTTGACCACCACCAACATTGTAAACCTCATCGATTTTACAAAGATTAGCGACATACAAGATTTCATCCGCGATGGGCGGAGGTGAGCAAAGCACAACCTTACGACAACCCGCAATTTGAGCAGGTACACCTAACATAAGAACCGTTGACGGAAGTGGCGCGCTGCCCCCCGGAATATAAAGTCCAACAGTATTAATCGCGCGCGTCACCTGCTCACACACAACACCAGGCTGTGTTTCAACCTTAATTGGCTGTGGCTTTTGAGCTTCATGAAACTTAGCAATGTTGCTGTAAGCTTGCTCCAACGCTTGCTTCATCTCTGGTGTTAGACGAGCACATGCCTCTTCGATCTCACCCGAACTAACTCGGATAGATTCTGGAGTCACACCATCGAACTTTTCAGTCAGTTCCTTAAGTGCGGCATCGCCTTCATTTCGTACTTTTGCAATAACATCAGAAACAGTCGCTGTGATGTTTGCACCTTCAGTAATAGCTGGACGCTCTAATACCGAGTCTTGCTGTGATTCACTTAAAGATTGCCAAACAACGGTTCTCATCGTCACTACCCCATCATTTTTTCGATTGGTAATACTAGAATCGAGCTTGCACCCAACTCTTTCAGCTGTTCCATAGTTTCCCAGAACAAGTTCTCTGTACTTACGAGGTGAACGGCAACTTTGTCTTTGTCTGTAGATAGAGGAAGAACCGTAGGATCTTCAGCCCCAGGTAGTAGAGCTTTGATTTGCTCCAGCTGAGACGTTGGTGCGTGAAGCATGATGTACTTCGACTCTTTCGCTTGTTGAACACCCTGCATACGAGTCAGTAGTTTTTCAATCAATGCCGTTTTGTCTGCATCGAAATCACCAACACGTTGAATCAGTGTTGCTTTAGATTGGAAGATAGCCTCTGCTTCCTTTAGACCGTTTGCTTCTAGCGTTGCACCTGTAGAAACTAAATCTGCGATAGCGTCTGCTAGACCTGCGCGAGGGGCAACTTCAACTGAGCCAGTTAGCATACAAGCGCTGAATTCAACACCCTGCTCGTCCATGTAGGCTTTTAGTAATTGTGGGTAAGTTGTCGCAATACGTTTACCCGCTAGGTCTTGTGGGCCGTTGTATTCTTCATCTTTGTTGATTGCGATAGAAAGGCGGCAACCACCGAAGTCTAAACGACGTAGTGTACGAAACTCTGAAGGCTCCTTTAGAGCGACACGGTCTAGGCGAACTTCTTCTAGTTCATTCTCACCGATAAAACCAAGGTCAACCACACCATCCATGATAAGGCCTGGGATGTCGTCATCACGAACGAGTAACAAGTCGATTGGCATATTTAGTGAATGAACAACTAAGCGCTCACCCATGATGTTAAATTTCACACCACATTTTTTAAGTAGATCTTGGCACTCTTTACTTAAGCGACCTTTCTTTTGAATTGCGATTCTTAGGCGTTGTGTCTGCATTGCTGTATCCCTGTGCAAATATTTGAATTTATTGATTATTTAAAAGTGCTAAAACTAAAAAACCCTCGGAAGACTTTGTCGTCCCGAGGGTTTAAATCTAAATTCTTTGACTTAACCTCCGGGAGAATTCTTGCTCCCGGGTATACGTAAATCTCCCCGAAAGACTAGATAGGGTGATGATGGTGATGAATGTTCATTACTAATTTACGCATACTTATCAGCTCTTAGGTTGTTTGCTGTCTTGTCTCCACACTAACTAAGCTGACACCCTTTTTCAACCATTTATTCGAACTTTTTTCACGAAATTTAAAATTAAATTAACGAACACAAAAAAAGGGAGGCAAACGCCTCCCTTCTCATTATTCAATCAAATGATGATTAGCTTTTACACGTTGCTATCTTGCAACGAGAGAAATAAGCCAATGCAAAACATACCGCAACAAACGTTAGAGACGCTGCGCCAAATGCAATGCCAGTTGATGATGTCATTCCTAGGGTGATAAAACCAATACACGATACGAACGCCACAGACAGCGCGTAAGGGAGCTGAGTCGATACGTGGTCAATGTGGTTACAACGCGCACCTGTAGAAGACAGAATCGTTGTATCTGAGATTGGAGAACAGTGGTCACCAAATACAGAACCCGCAAGAACCGCACTTAGCATAGGAAGAATTAGCGCGATGTCAGAGGCTGCAGCCATGTCACCCGCAATCGGTAACATGATACCGAACGTACCCCAAGATGTACCTGTCGAGAACGCCATTAGGCCAGCAAGAAGGAACAAGATAACCGGTAGCCAGTGGTAATCGATGTTACCTGTTGCTAGAGAGGATAGGTACGAACCTGTTTTCATGTCGCCAATAACAGAACCAATCGTCCATGCAAATACAAGGATAAGGATAGCGCCAAACATTGAGCTTGCACCAATCCACATTGTTCTTGTGATATCAGCCATAGGTAGTTTCTGTTTGAATACCGTTGCTAGCGCAACGAGTAAACCAATCACACCACCGTAAACCAGAGACTTACCTACATCTGTATTTTCAAATGCACCAAGTAAGTTGAATGCTTGACCATCAGCAGTAAGCGCTTGGCCACCGGTGTAAAGCATTGCTGCAACCGTCGCGACGATTAACGCTACGATTGGCATAACGAGATCAGAAACAGAACCGTTTTCGCTCTCTTGAATATCTAGCTCTTCGTTTAGATCGTGCGCTTGCTTTTGATCATTATCGCCTTCAAAACCGCGACCTTGAGAGGCTTCAATCTCATGCTCGCGCATTTTGCCAACATCTAAACCAAACCACGCAACAGCAAACACCATTAATAATGCGAACACTGCGTAGAAGTTCATTGGGATAAGGCGAACGTAAGCACCCAGTGCAGAATACTCTGTCACACCGTGTGTCACTAAGATGCCACCAATGATAGTGATGATGTAAGCACCCCAGCTAGAAGCCGGCATGATCACACACATAGGAGCAGCAGTTGAATCTAGAATATAAGCTAGCTTAGCGCGAGATACGTAGAAGCGGTCAGTTACAGGGCGAGAGATGGCACCTACCGCTAAGCTGTTGAAGTAATCATCAACAAAGATGAATACACCTAAAAAGGCAGCAAGTAGTTTTGAACCACGTTTGCTCTTAACACGAGACTGTGCCCACTCAGCGAATGCGCGAGTACCGCCAGACAGTGTTAATAATGCCGTTGTCATTCCAAGGATAATTAGGAAAGCAACGATGCTCATGTTCCAAGTGTTAATACCACCATCTTCGATGAAAACACCAGATACTTTAGTAAAGACGTAGCTAGCTGCGTTACCTACTGAGTAGTCAGCAAGTAGAATCGCACCCATGACGATACCGACACCCAAGGAAACTAATACACGGCGGGTAACAATAGCAAGAGTCAAGGCAACCAAGGGAGGAAGCAGCGATAAAGGCGATGTTGCAAAATCTATTAAATTCATGATCTTCAAAAACCAGTTTTTTATTTGGCTAGAGATCTACTGCAGATAAACTTGATACGGCTTATCAAGCTCATGTTGAACTAAGCGAAAGGGAAGTGAACACTTCACCCAACCCTACAGTAGCGCTCCATAGTTTAAAATTAAGACTATGGCAGTGTTGTACCTATTGAGCACAACCCCAGCAAATTGCTTAGATATACAATTTACTTCGGCAATTACACCTTTCATTCCCGTTCATTGGCATCACCCCAACGAAAACTACTCTTTATAATTGCACCTCTACGTGCGGTAACATTATTAACCGTGTAAACCAGAGTTTAACAACAGATTAACCAAAGCACCGCATCAGGTAGCCGCAATTGTACCCATCAAGAGCAACAATGCAACATATCATTCCGAGAAAAATATCTTTTTGTTAATGAAGTAATCAATAGAAGAATAGTCAACTTTTACGGATTACTCCACTTAACACATATCAGATATCACCTGTTTTTTTTAAGATATTCTTAATAGTTATTATAAGTTCATTAGAGGTCTATCTTTTCATCTTAAAGCACTCGTCTCATTCTTTTATTTAAATAACTAATAGAAGAAATACTATTTGTTTTATTCTTAGCCTCTGTTTAT
Source organism: Vibrio sp. 10N.247.310.17 (assembly GCF_041466605.1). Classification (NCBI taxonomy): domain Bacteria; kingdom Pseudomonadati; phylum Pseudomonadota; class Gammaproteobacteria; order Vibrionales; family Vibrionaceae; genus Vibrio; species Vibrio sp. 10N.247.310.17. The sequence goes on from NZ_JBFSTC010000003.1 coordinate 54,446, forward strand.
TATTAGGAGGATTATTTAGTTTACCTTGATGGGAAATATCATGTCTGAATTAACAAAAACTCTATTAAATATCCGTAGCCTTCGTGCGTTCTCACGTGAATTAACTCTTGAGCAACTTGAAGAAGCGCTAGACAAGCTGACTATTGTTGTACAAGAACGTCAAGAGTCTGAAGCTGAAGAACGCGCAGCAAAAGCAGAGCAAGAAGCTAAGCTTTCTGCTATCGCAGAACAAATTGCAAAAGACGGAATCGATGTTGCCGATCTTATTGCTGCACTTTCTGGTGAAGCAAAATCTAAAACAACAAAATCTAAACGTGCTCCTCGCCCTGCGAAATACAAATACGTAGACGCGAATGGCGACGAGAAAACTTGGACAGGTCAAGGCCGTACGCCTTCAGCTATCCAAGAACAACTAGATGCTGGTAAATCTCTAGAAGAGTTTGCTCTTTAAGGCATCGAGTTTGCTAAGTGAATAATCAATAACCCACTAAGCAATAGAATTAATATTTAAGTCGACTAAAGTATTATTTACGGCTTCAATATATTCAGAAACAAAAAAGGCTCCTTTCGGAGCCTTTTTTATATTTCTAATAGTGAAATATAAATCAAAAAAATGCCTTATCTTTCCCAGTACGCTTCTTCTAGACTATCTTCTCTTTCAGGAAGGCCTCGAGATAATCGTGGCGAGTGCTGAACTAATACTTCATAACTTGCGCGGTTTGAATATTTACAAACTTGTGAGAAAGAAGAATACGTCAAGAATGAATGCTGATGCTTACTTGAGTTAGGCACATTTTCTTTATGGTACTTATTAGCGGCCATATCATGTAATAGAGCAGACAACGCAGCATCACCGGCACCATTAGTATTCTTAATCTTTTCTGGGCCGCCCATGTAAGGTGCGATATGCGAATAGATTTTCGTTGGATTTTCGCATAAATCTTTATGTGCGGGACGACTAAACTCATAACGGTTAAATTCAGCAATCGAGCCTGGTAACAACGGTAATGATGTTTCACGCTTCACTGCATCTTCTGTGTAACCCGCCATAAACAAGCCCACAGGGCCTGCTGTACATAGAACTAAGTCTACCCAATCTAGTGCTTTGTCTGAAGCAGCTAGAGGATCGCTTTCACCCGTTAATGCTTCAGCTTCATCTTCGTTCATTGCAACAACGGTTACATGTTGTTCAAGGAAATCTTTCCAAAACTCTGGATCATCTTGAATAACGAATTTAGTACCAAGCGTTAAAACAACAGGTACATCGTATTTCTTCGCGTACTCAATAGCTTTCATTGTTGCTTCAGGCATAGGGTCACCTGGTTTACAACGAACTAAATACGCCGTTAATACTAAAGCAGAAGCACTTTTGAAAATTTTCTCAGGAATGCTTTCTGGTTTTAATTGGTTCATTTGTCCTTCGCTAATTGCGAAAGTACGTTCACCATCTTCTGTAATTAATGCAAAGCAGCGACCAATTGCGCCATCTACCCCTTGTAAATGGTTCAGATCCATTCTGCTTGATGTATTACATAAATAGCGGTAACCGTAGCTACCAATTTTAATATCTTGGCTCATTACACCCAATAGTGTTGAACGGTCATCCGCCAATACTGAGTAGTTGTGTAATGTATTACCAATTGTGCCACCTGCGTATTCATTAGTGATCAGGCACTGTTCTTTTAATTCTTGATACAAAGATTCAGCAGCTTCATCACCAATAACCAAAGAGTGTCCCTTACTTAAGCCATATTTTTCGATTAGCTCAGAACTCACCTTTGCTTCAATATCCACCAAAGTTTGGTCAATACCGATAATATGGGTACGTGACATTCTTTTGCTCGTTTGAGCTTGGCTTACTAAAGGGTCACGAGCGTGAACCGGAAAATAGTGCTTTGATTTACGTTGTCCAGGGAATTTCATAGGGCTAGTCTAAGTCAAGGGGAAATAGGTGGCGGATTCTACCGCGCTATATTTAACGCGGCAATCTTTCAAACTATAGCAAACGTTTGCTAGGCTATTTTTTTATTCGCCTTCCATAAAGCTAAGATCAGGCAGCATGCCCAAATGCTCGGCGTAACGTTTTTGATTAAACTCTGCGCCGTTTTTCATTACATCAAATACTTCAATTGCCAGTGCACATGCCATCGCTGCAATTGCCTCTTCACGAGGTGTACCTGTCATCATTAAACGCATTAGCGTCTCTTTAACTTTTACTGGTTGCCCATCTTCAAGTTGGTTCTCGATAATCTCGATCAACTGTTCTTCTTGCATAAACTCATTTTGTTCAGACATTTTTTATCTCAGCTCTTGGATTTTGAGCGACTATGCCACATATAGATCTGACATCCTAGCGAGTCTCCTCGCGTTCATGCGATTCTCTAACGAAGTCAGCGCATTATTTGTGCAAATGAAACTGTGATTCCGGTCTCGGATCTGTCACGGTGTTTCTCTTTCTGTTAGAATCTGCGACCAAGTAATAGTAACGGTGTTTAGACATGTCAGATATCAGCTCTGGAAACAGCGAAAAGAAAGTAATTGTCGGTATGTCCGGCGGTGTAGATTCGTCAGTATCGGCGTATCTTCTTCAGCAACAAGGCTATCAGGTAGAAGGCCTTTTCATGAAAAACTGGGAAGAAGACGATAACGAAGAATACTGCACGGCAGCTGAAGACCTTGCTGATGCTCAAGCGGTATGTGACAAGTTAGGTATCCACCTTCACACTATCAACTTTGCAGCAGAGTACTGGGATAATGTATTCGAGTACTTTCTGGAAGAATACAAAGCGGGTCGTACACCGAACCCAGATATCCTATGTAACAAAGAAATCAAATTCAAAGCATTCTTAGAGTTTGCGGATGAAGTATTAGACGCAGACTACATCGCGATGGGTCACTATGTTCGTCGTACTTTCCCAACACAAGAAGAGCTAAACGCTGGTGCGAAGCCAGAAATGCTACGCGGCCTAGACGGCAATAAAGACCAAAGTTATTTCCTTTATACGCTAAGCTCAGATCAAGTGGCACGCAGCCTATTCCCTGTGGGTGAATTAGAGAAGCCAGAAGTACGACGTATTGCTGAAGAGCAAGACTTGATCACTGCGAAAAAGAAAGATTCAACAGGCATCTGCTTTATTGGTGAGCGCAAGTTCACTGAGTTCTTAGGCAAATACCTACCCGCTCAACCGGGAAACATCGAGACACCAGAAGGCCAAGTTATTGGGCAACACCAAGGCTTGATGTACCACACTCTAGGCCAACGTAAAGGCCTGCATATCGGTGGCACCAAAGGTGGCGGCGGTAATGAAGAACCATGGTTTGTTGGTGAAAAAGATCTTAAACGTAATGTTCTGATCGCGGTACAAGGTAAAGACCACCCTCTTTTAAAATCAGAAGGTTTGTTCGCTTCTCAGCTTCATTGGGTTAATCGCACACCAATTACTGAAGTTATGACGTGCACGGTAAAAACACGTTACCGTCAGACCGATATTCCTTGTACAATCATCCCAATTGATGATGAGAACATTAAGGTTATTTTTGACGAACCACAAATTGCGGTGACCCCAGGTCAATCAGCAGTGTTCTACCTAGACAACGTATGTCTTGGTGGTGGTATCATTGAAAAGCGCATCTAACCAATAATCGAACGACAAACAATAGAAGACAACTAGGAGTTACTACGTGGCTAATACACTTTATGACCGTACTATTGCTTTCGCTGGAATTTGCCAAGCTGTGGCTTTGGTTCAACAAGTAGCGAAAGACGGCCATTGTGATAAAGATGCCTTCGAAGCTTCACTCAGTGCCATTTTAAATACCAATCCAGCGAACACCGTGGGTGTCTTTGGACGTGAAGCGAACCTAAAGCTTGGCCTTGAGTGCTTAGTAAAAGGTATCGATAGTACTCCCGCTGGTAGCGATATTACTCGCTACATCATCAGCTTGATGGCACTTGAGCGTAAGCTATCTTCTCGTAACGACTCTATGTCTCAGCTTGGCGATCGTATTCAAACTGCAGAACGTCAAACTGAACACTTTGATCTGTTTGACGAGCAAATGATCAGCAACCTAGCCAGTATCTACCTTGATGTTGTGAGCCCTATCGGCCCGCGTATTCAGGTTTCTGGGACGCCAGCTGTACTTCAACAGACGTCGAGCCAGCATAAGGTTCGTGCCCTGCTGCTATCAGGCATTCGAAGCGCTGTGTTATGGCGTCAAGTTGGCGGTAAACGTCGCCACCTTATCTTCGGTCGCAAGAAGATGATCGAGCAGGCTCAAATCCTGCTAGCTCGCATGTGATTTATTAGCTCGCGCCTCGTCGCGAGCTTGTTTTTTGTACCAACACAACTCTCGCGCAAACGATTGCGCAATATGCGTGACAATTGAGATTGTTACTGGTATAAACCTCTCAAAATTTAGAAAACTCAATTCAGGAGAACACCATGGAACTGTCAGCATTGACTGCTGTTTCACCAGTAGACGGCCGTTACGGAAGCAAGACTGTTGCATTACGCAGCATCTTTAGTGAGTTTGGCCTACTAAAGTACCGCTCTATCGTTGAAGTTCGTTGGTTACAAAAGCTTGCAGCTACAGATGCAATCAAAGAAGTACCAGCGTTCAGTGCAGAAGCTAACCAGTTTCTTGATGAACTAGCAGCTAACTTCAGTGAAGAAGATGCTCTACGTATCAAAGAGATCGAGCGCACGACTAACCACGACGTTAAAGCGGTTGAGTACTTCTTGAAAGAGAAAGTTGCTGGCGTTCCTGAACTTCACGCTGTAAACGAATTTATTCACTTTGCATGTACTTCTGAAGACATCAACAACACGTCTCACGCGCTTATGCTTAAAGAAGCTCGTGACACAGTGATTCTTCCAGAAATCCGTAACGTAATTGATGCTATCAAAGCACTTGCGAACGAGTACCGTGACATTCCATTACTGTCTCGTACACACGGTCAGCCTGCTTCTCCTTCTACTATGGGTAAAGAGATGGCTAACGTTGCGTACCGTATGGAACGTCAATACAAGCAAATCGAAAACGTTGAGATCCTAGCGAAAATCAACGGTGCTATAGGTAACTACAACGCACACCTTTCTGCATACCCAGAAGTTGAATGGCACCAGTTCAGCGAAGAGTTCATCACTGAATCTCTTGGCGTAACTTGGAACCCGTACACAACTCAAATCGAACCTCACGATTACATCGCTGAGCTTTTTGATGCAGTTGCTCGTTTCAACACGATCCTTCTAGACTTCGACCGTGACGTTTGGGGCTACATCGCTCTTGGTCACTTCAAGCAGAAGACTATTGCTGGCGAAATCGGTTCTTCTACAATGCCGCATAAAGTTAACCCAATTGACTTCGAAAACTCTGAAGGCAACCTTGGTCTAGCAAACGCAGTATTCAGCCACCTTGCACAAAAACTTCCAGTTTCTCGCTGGCAGCGTGACCTTACTGACTCTACGGTTCTTCGTAACCTAGGTGTTGGTGTTGGCTACGCTATCATTGCATACACTTCGACTCTGAAAGGTATTAGTAAGCTAGAAGTTAACCGTGAAGCGCTACTTGCTGAACTAGACAAGAACTGGGAAGTACTAGCAGAACCAGTACAAACAGTAATGCGCCGTTACGGCATCGAGAAGCCATACGAGAAGCTAAAAGAGCTAACTCGTGGTAAACGTGTAGATGGCGAAGGCATGCGTGCATTCATCGACGGCCTTGAAATCCCTGCAGACGAGAAAGTTCGTCTGAAAGAGATGACTCCAGCGAACTACATCGGTCAAGCTATCGAGCTAACTGACAAGCTGTAAGATTCGAATTTCGAATCACAGAATAGACTAAGGCTTCCCATGTGGAAGCCTTTTTGTTGAGCGGAAGAAAGTGCACTGAGCAAGAGCTGTAATCAAAAGAACATAGCCCCCCTCCTAATTACCCTATACATGTCAGTCCGTGCGATATCAACCAATAAATATCGCAACGCTTCATCACTAGTAACCCTCTATCACCAGACACATATCCCTCGGATACTTACTGTCTTGAACACCAAAATCAAAAAAGGCCTCCCGAAGGAAGCCTTTAAAAGGTCTCTTGTCGACTAGCGACTGAGAATTACGTAGCGATTACATGTTACGTAGAGATGCAATACGCTTGTCTAGTGGTGGGTGGCTCATCAGAAGCTCAGTAAGCGATTTCTTGCCGTTGATACCAAATGCCATCATAGAACCTTCTAGTTGTGGCTCATGGCTCACCTTAAGACGTTCTAGTGCTGCTATCATCTTCTCTTTACCTACTAAGTGCGCAGCACCTGCATCGGCATGGAATTCACGATGACGGCTGTACCACATCGTAATGAAGCTTGCTAAGAAACCAAATACTAATTCCAGCACCATAGACACACCAAAGTACACCATCATGTTGCTGCCACCCTCTTCTTCGTTGTCATTCGACGCAACAATGTTGGCGATGAAACGAGATAGGAAGATAACGAACGTGTTCACCACGCCCTGCATTAGCGTCATGGTCACCATATCACCGTTTGCGATGTGACTCACTTCATGCGCTAACACTGCTTCAGCTTCATCACGCGTCATGTTGTGTAGCAGACCCGTAGAGACTGCTACTAATGAATCATTACGCTTAGCGCCCGTCGCAAACGCGTTGATGTCTGGCGAATCGTAAATCGCCACCGTTGGCATACCAATACCAACTTGTTGAGACTGACGGCTTACTGTCTCCATCAACCAATGTTCGGTTTCGTTACGTGGACTTTCAATGACCATACCGCCTACCGATCGTAGCGCCATTTTCTTTGACATCATCAATGAAATGAATGAGCCACCAAAGCCAAATACTGCAGCCATCACCAATAAGCCTGATAGGCTACCAGGTTGCATACCTGTAACTGCGTATACAATATTAAGAACAACACTTAGTACCAATACAACCGCTAGGTTGGTTGCAAGGAACAACATTACTCGCTTCATTACTTATCTCCGCATGAAAGCTGTTTTTATAAAACTTATTATTATAGACAAGGCAGACAGCAATTTATTCCAACCTTGAAGACTTATACTTACTTATACATATAGTCTTAGATTAAGAAAACAAGGTTAAGCATTAAATTGCAACATTTGATTACGAGACCATATTCGAATCACCTCCAGTCTATTAGACCTAAGTCGTATGGTGTCGGTATAACAATCCGTTTACAGTGGCTTCAGATGATTTATTGGCTAGTCCATGTACAAAAAGGGAAGAATCATGGTTGAAGGTACTAACACTCAAATGGCTATCGATTTACTGTGCTGTCACCTAGGGATTACTGAAGAAGAAGCAAAAAAGCAGATTGGGATCCTAACACCGCAAGCGGCACAGACAAAAATCACAGAGACACAACAAGCACTAATGGGACTTACAAAAGAACACTAACCCATAGCGACTTGTTCAAAGGCCAGTTGTTTATAAACTCATGGCCAAAAGGCTTAACATAGCAAAAGGGCTGCAATCGCAGCCCTTTTCTTGTTTAACGTATAACTCGAAGTTTAAAGGTCGAGCAATGGCTGTATATCAATATACTTACCAATGTTCTTAGACTTTGCTCTTGGCACATACGGAATTTCACCTAACTTCGGTGCACCTAGCTTATCTTCAAGCATCGCTATAATTTCAGCGTAATGTTCAGTACCTGGGTTAATGCGGTTTGCAACCCAACCCACTAGGTTCAGTCCATCAGCACGAATTACTTCTGCGGTTAGCAGTGCATGACTCAAACAGCCAAGCTTAATACCGACCGTCAATACCACTGGCAGCTGCTCTTTTTTGACCCAGCTAGACAAATATTCTTCATCAGAAACCGGTACACGCCAACCACCAGCACCTTCAACTAACACGATGTCAGAGTTTCGCTTATGCTCTGCCAACTTAGCTGATAATACGGTTTCATCAATCACGACACCATCATGCTTTGCTGCAATGTGTGGTGATGATGGTAGCAACAACGCATACGGGTTAACGTCTTCGTAGGCGATATCTTGCGTCGCAGCTTCTTGAAGATGCAGTGCATCACTATTACGTAATCCCTCAGGGGATTGTTCACACCCTGCGGCAACTGGCTTGTAGCCTATTGTTGATAACTCTTGTGCGGCTAAAGCTTGAAGAATCGCTTTTGAAACCACAGTTTTTCCCACTTCGGTATCCGTACCTGCAATGAATAATGCATCAATCATAATTGAATAACCCCTAAACAAACTTGATATGTTGCTGGTAAGAAACCTTGATGGTTTTTAAACTCTCTATATTCCCGCTCAACAAGCCGCAACATTCGGCGACTTGTTAAACCTTGTGAGCGACCACTTACGTGATTAGCGCCGATACCTTTAAGGTCGCGCATCAGTTCAAACGCAGTGTCGTACCAAACGGTGATGGTGGGCAAGTCTAGTTGATGAGCAGTACAGCTAGATTGCGCTAACGCAATTTTTACCTGATTGATTGTAATAAAATGGTTAACGTGTTGATGTGCGTCAATTTTGGACCACGACTTTTTCAGTTCAAACAGTGATCCATCAAGCAAAGTTGAGAAAATAACACGTCCACCAACCGCTGTAACACGCTTCATCTCTCTCAAAGGCGACGACAAGTCGTCACACCATTGCAACGCAAGGCTAGAGAAAACGATGTCAAAGTGCCCGTCTTCAAACGGTAATTGCTCGGCATCGGCTTGTTGATATGAAGAGACTGATACACCACAGCGCTGTTTTGCTTCGTCCAACATTCCATTGGAAAGGTCAGCACATACCACTGCAGCACCTCGCTTAACTAACTGTTCAGAGAAATACCCTGTACCACAACCTAGATCGAGCACCTTTAACCCAGAGAGGTCACTCGGTAGCTTATCCAATAGTCGGTGGCCTACATCGCGCTGAAACTCAGCGTGTTTGTCATAGGTTGCAGCTGCTTTGCCGAAGGCTTCAGCAATCGCACTCTTATCTTGGCTTACGTAATTATGCACTACTGCTTCTTGTGACATTTACTGAGCCTCTTTCTTTAATTCAAAGCTTGATTCTATGCTTGGTTTGCTTCCAGAGTCGTTGCTTCGCTCTATTGCTTGAAGCAACGAGTCAGTTAACTGAAGAATCTGTTCCTGACTATGGTTCGCCGTTAAGGTAATACGCAAACGAGCAGTCCCAATAGGCACCGTTGGTGGCCTTATTGCCGTTACCCAAACTTGATTGCGCTTTAACTCTTCAGCAATAGATAGTGCAGCTTGGGCTTCGCCGATTAAAAATGGCTTGATCGGCGTCTGAGTATCAATAAAGCCTTTCACGCCACTCATCTGCTCAGCATAAAGGGCGCCAAGTTCTGTCAACTTCTCACGACGCCACTCTTGCGTCTGAATCATCTGACACGCATGAGATAAAGCCACCGCTTGTGAAGGTGGCATTGCCGTCGAATACACATGATGACGCGCAAACTGAGTTAAGTAATCACCCACTTCTGACGAACAAAGAATCGCAGCACCAGAAAGGCCAAATGCTTTACCAAAGGTCACCACCAAAATATCGGGGGAGATTTGTGCCGCACTGCAGCTCCCTGCCCCTTTATCACCTAATACGCCGATACCGTGGGCATCATCAACCACCAACCAACTGTCGTATTGATGAGTTAGGTTAGATATCCGGCTGAGAGGCGCTTGATCACCATCCATGCTGAACACACCCTCAGTCACGACCAAAGATTGTGGAGTTTTACTCAATAGCGACTCTAAATGTTGCGTGTCGTTATGCTTAAAGCGTTTCATGGTTGCTGGTGAAAGTATCCCCGCTTCTGTCAGGGAGGCGTGGTTAAGTTTGTCTTGCAACAGAAAGTCGTCTTTTTCGAGCAGAGAAAACAACAAAGCTTGATTAGCACTGAAACCAGAACTAAATAGAATGGCACGTTCAAAGCCAAGCCATTCACACAGCTGAGCCTCTAAATTTCGATGAGCAGGACTAAAACCCGTGACCAATGCCGATGCCGCACTGCCGGCACCATATTGGGAAAGTCCGGTTTGCCATGCATCGACCAGTTCAGGGTCGTTTGCCAAACCTAAATAGTCATTACTCGAAAAATTAATGAAGTTAGAACCTTCACTAGTAAGCAAAGGGCTATTGCTGTTTTCGAGTACCTTAAGTTGACGAGTTAACCCTTGCTCACAGCGATGAGCAAGGGCACTTTTGATGCGCGATTTAAACAGTGGCATCGTAGAACATGTCATCTTTCGTTGGACGAGCAGCAACCCGCTCCACCACTTGATCTAACAGTTCATTTTCTTGAATTTCGTCAGGCTTCTGAGCCACCTGTTGGCTGTTGATACCTAACTTCTTAAACAGCTGCATGTCCGTGTCTTCATCTGGGTTTGGCGTAGTCAGTAGCTTACAGCCGTAGAAGATAGAATTCGCACCCGCCATGAAACACATCGCTTGCATCTGTTCGTTCATGTTCTCACGGCCTGCTGATAAACGAACCGCAGACATTGGCATCATGATACGAGCAATCGCTATCAGTTTGACGAAGTCGAAAGACTCAACATCATCGACGTTTTCCATCGGTGTGCCTTTGACTTTTACGAGCATGTTGATTGGTACACTTTCTGGGTGAACAGGAAGGTTCGCAAGCTCTACAAGCAGGCCTGCACGGTCATTAGTACTTTCGCCCATACCAATAATACCACCAGAACAGATCTTCATACCGGCATCACGCACATGAGATAGCGTATCTAAACGGTCTTGGTAAGTACGAGTGGTGATAATACTGCCGTAGAACTCCGGAGACGTATCAAGGTTATGGTTGTAGTAATCCAAACCTGCGTCCGCTAGCTCACCTGCTTGGTCAGGCGTTAACATGCCTAGTGTCATACATGTTTCTAGGCCCATGCCTTTCACACCTTTGATCATGTCAGTTAGGTGAGGCATATCGCGTTCTTTCGGGTTTTTCCACGCCGCGCCCATACAGAAGCGAGTCGAACCCGCATTCTTGGCTTTTTGCGCCGCATCCAAAACACGCTCGACTTCCATTAAGCGTTCTTTGTCGACATCCGTTCGGTAGTGAGCACTCTGAGGGCAGTACTTACAATCTTCAGGACAAGCACCTGTCTTAATCGATAACAGTGTACTCACCTGCACGTGGTTGTGCTGTTGGTACTGTCTATGAACCACTTGAGCTTCAAACATTAAATCCATAAACGGTTTTTCAAGCAGTGCTCTTACTTCAGCAACTGTCCAGTCATGACGAACTTCCACGTGTAGATCCTTTTTTATTATTTGATGTTACATCTCTATCAATAGAGATTGTATTTATGCTTGGATAGTCTACCGACAAGCTTTAGACTGTCAACACATTGATAATATCAAAAGTTTACATCTGGTTATTCATTAGCCACACTAAGAATGGAAGTTACTATGGATCTCGCCTTTGACCGCCAGCATATCTGGCATCCTTATACATCAACGTTGACACCTCTGACCTGCTACCCAGTCACTAACGCAGACGGCGTTTACCTAGAATTAGAGGGCGGAAAACGAATTATTGATGGTATGTCCTCTTGGTGGTCAACCATCCACGGCTACAATCATCCAGAGCTCAATGCTGCAGCTCACAGCCAAATCGATAAGGTTTCGCATGTTATGTTTGGAGGTATCACCCACCAGCCTGCTATCGATTTATGTAAGAAACTTTTGAACCTAGCACCAAATAATCTCGAGCACGTATTCTTGGCTGATTCAGGTTCAGTAGCCGTAGAGGTTAGTCTCAAGATGGCTCTCCAATACTGGCACGCTAAAGGGCAACCTCGTTCAAAATTCCTCACGTTGAGAGATGGTTACCACGGTGATACCTTTGCGGCAATGTCGGTGACCGATCCAGATAACTCGATGCACAGCCTCTACAAAGGCTTTTTGCCTGAGCACATTTTTGCTGATTCGCCAAAAACGGGGTTTTGGGATCAATGGGACGAAAACGACATCAACAGCTTTCGAGAAAAGCTAACGGTCCACCACAAAGAAGTGGCAGCTGTGATCTTAGAACCAATCGTTCAAGGTGCTGGCGGCATGCGCATCTACCATCCTGAATTCCTGAGACAGGTTCGCTTGCTGTGTGATGAATTCAACGTCTTGCTGATCTTGGATGAGATTGCGACCGGATTTGGCCGCACAGGGAAACTGTTCGCTTGTGAGCATGCCGATGTCAAACCGGACATCTTATGCGTAGGCAAGGCTTTAACTGGTGGCTATATGACATTGTCAGCGACGCTTGCGAGTAAAGAAGTTGCTGACACGGTATGTGGCGGTGAAGCAGGCTGCTTTATGCACGGGCCAACCTTCATGGGCAACCCTTTAGCTTGTGCAGTAGGTGCGGCAAGTTTGTCCATCATAGAGCAAGGTCATTGGCAAAATCAGACTCATCAGATTGAACAACTCTTTTCTGAGTTGCTACCGCCTCTACTCAAGCATGCTCTTGTCAAAGATGTTCGCTGGTTGGGCGCTATTGGGGTCGTTGAAACCCACACACCTGTCGATATGGAAACCATCCAAGCTCACTTTGTTGAACAAGGCGTTTGGATACGTCCGTTCGGTAAGTTGATTTATATGATGCCTCCTTTCATTAGCAAGGCTGAGCACATCGAACAACTTGTTTCATCTATTGATAAAGCCCTCCAACAATCTGCTTGCTTCAAGCCAAGTTGATTTAACAAACATCATTTTAAAAACCGGTAGCCGCCCATAAAATACTAACGGCGGCTTATCCTTCACGTGAAAAACCAGCCAACAAACACACCCCAAGCCATTGTTTTATCTTTGATTTGAACTCGAAAAACCCCACAAATAAATTTAATCCTCTCCATAAAAACAATTAGCAAAAGAGTGTTACCTATCGGGTAAAAAGCCGTCATAAAATACGCGCCATTTTGGTACTGAATATAATGAATGACCTTCCTTATTCGAGTTCATCTCAGAATCAAATTAGCCAATATTTTTAACTCCTATTAGATAAAAATATTCGCAAAAAAAGAATCCAATTCTAGCGAAGGCTTATATCAACTTCGTAGAAACCTAACGCTTCTTGTTTTGTCGGTCGTGCAAGACATCAAGACAATCCGCAATAGCTACGTAATTCACGTCAGTAAATAATTTAAAGTAAGCATGAAATTAACCCAACTAAATGCACTTATCATTGATGACTCAACGATAGTGTTATCAACTATTCGTAACATGCTGGTTCATATTGGTTTTTCAGAACGTTTGATTGCCATTGCGAAATCACCTCGTGTTGCAATGACCATCACGAATGACACAACTTTTGATGTCATCATTTGTGATTACAACTTTGGTAACACGATCAACGGCAAACAGCTATTTGAAGAATTGAAGCAAGCCAACAGATTAAAAGATGACGGAATATTTATTCTTGTTACAGGTGAAAATTCAGCTCTATCGATACGCCCTATCCTTGAACTACGACCTGACAACTATTTGTTAAAACCGTTTAACCGCGAAACTCTAAAACAGCGCATCACCAGTTCCTTAAGGAAGAAGCTGATTTTACAAGACATTTATAAGGCTGAAAGAGAAAATAACTATGAAGCGGGCCTAGAGCATTGCGAAGGGCTTGCCGCGTTTCATCCCGAATACTTCGCAACAATCCAGCAATTTCGAGGGAGCTTTCTATCAAAACTAGAGCTCTACGAGGAAGCCAAGAATGTCTATCAGAAAGCGATAGATGAAGGCAGTTTTGATTGGGCTCAAGCAGGATTAGCAAACAGCCTTGCGAATTTGGGGCAGCTTAGCGAAGCACAGTCGATGATTGAAAGTTTGATCAATTCTGCGCCAACCTGCACTTTGTATCGAGACCAAGCAGCTCAAGTAAACCTGATCAGCAATAAGGTTCCGGCAGCCATTGCTCACTTCAAGTTAGCGAGTAAACTAACACCAGGTAACTCTGAGAGAGAGCTTGCAATCGCAAACCTATGCTTATCGGTTAATGATACTAAAACAGCGCTATTCCACTACCAAAACCATGTGCAAATCAATAAGGACACCTTTCGAGACAACCTATATATGAAGCTAAGTCATATACGATTCTTGCTCTATTGCGCCTCAGATGGCATCGATAAGCAAGCAAATTTGGGTCACGTCAACTACTTAATTTCGAAGATCCCTACCGAGGCAAGATCAGGGCTTCAAACTGACTTAGCACTTATCGCAGCTCACATCGCGATGGAAGCTAACCAATATCAAAAAGCAGTCACTATACTAACCGCATTGCACGACAAGAATGACTTTGATGCCTTCCCTGTGATTTATCACCATGCATGGTTATTGGATAGGATGAGTTGTGAAAACGAGTTTAAAATTGCGGAAAACCGTTGCAGCATGTTGATAGTGAAAACAGCGAGCGAGACAGTGGTTTCAAGTCAGATAACGATGTGCACTGAGTTGAAACATCGCAACACCGCAAAAATGAACTGGCTCAAAGAGAAGAATATCGGCATCAAACTAGCAAAGTCAGACTACAAACAGGTGCTTGTGACTTACTTAGATATTCATAAACGATGTCCGATGATCAAGAACGTATGTATGAATACGATAAAATTGCTCTCTGTTATTTGGCCTGATTCAATGGGTGCAAAACAAGTGCTAACCATCATTAAGCAATGTGACGAAGTGATCACACAGCTTTATACGATTGATGAGCTGACACAAAACAACTATCAAAACTATTACCGAAAGGCGCTTCTGGCATGTAAGCAAGCAGATTTGGCCTGGAAACAAGCAAACAATACTTCCGAGGCTGCCTTCTCATATATGTAGCTTCTATTTAAACAACGTCCGCATACAAAAAAGGCTTTGCCATTACAGCAAAGCCTTTTAACAATTCTAACGAGATAGACTAATCTAAATTCGATGAACCTAAATTGGTATTAACCGATGTGCGTTACGCCGCCCATGTATGGTTGAAGTACTGTTGGGATAGCAATACGGCCATCTGCTTCTTGGTTGTTCTCAAGAATAGCAACCATAGTACGACCAACAGCAAGACCAGAACCGTTAAGTGTGTGTACAAGTTCAGGTTTCTTCTCGCCTTTACGACGGAAACGAGCTTGCATACGACGCGCTTGGAAATCCCACATGTTTGAACAAGAAGAAATTTCACGGTATGTCTCTTGTGCTGGAACCCAGACTTCTAAGTCGTAAGTTTTCGCAGAACCGAAGCCCATGTCACCCGTACATAGAATCACTTTACGGTAAGGAAGCTCTAGAAGTTGAAGTACTTTCTCAGCGTGACCTGTTAGCTCTTCAAGCGCTGCCATTGAGTCTTCTGGCTTAGTAATTTGTACTAATTCAACTTTGTCGAATTGGTGCATACGGATAAGACCACGAGTGTCACGACCGTAAGAACCCGCTTCAGAACGGAAACATGGAGTGTGAGCTGTCATCTTAAGTGGCAGTTCAGCTTCATCAGTAATCGTGTCACGAACCATGTTCGTTACCGGTACTTCCGCAGTAGGGATAAGCGATAACGTCTTAAGCGGTACATCACTTACTTGCTCAGTTAGCGGGCTTGTGTGGAACAAGTCTTCGCCGAACTTAGGAAGTTGACCAGTACCGTATAGGCTATCGTGGTTCACTAGGTACGGTACGTACATTTCTGTGTAGCCGTGCTCATCAGTGTGAAGGTCCAGCATGAACTGAGCAATAGCACGGTGTAGACGTGCGAATTTGCCTTTCATCACGATAAAACGAGAACCAGAGATTTTAACTGCGCTAGCAAAATCAAGACCGCCAGACATTTCGCCAAGATCCACGTGATCTTTCACTTCGAAGTCGTAAGTCTTAGGTTGACCCCAACGAGAAACTTCTACGTTGTCGTCTTCATCTTTACCATCTGGCACTTCTGCGTCAGGTAGGTTAGGAATTGACATTGTGATCGTTTCTAGCTCAGATTGAAGCTCAGCCAATGTTACTTTAGCTTGGTCTAGTTCTGCGCCTAAGTTGCCTACTTCTGCAAGGATACGCTCAGCTTCTTCATGGTCGCCTTTTGCTTTCGCTTGACCAATGGACTTCGATCGAGAGTTACGTAACGCTTGTAGCTCTTCAGTTTTCATCTGAAGGGACTTACGTTTTTCTTCAAGTTCACGAATTGTCTCTACATCAAGGGTGAAGCCTCGACGTGCTAATTTTGCCGCTGTTTCATCCAGCTCAGCTCGAAGTAATTTAGAATCCAGCATTGCTAATCCTATGCTTTAGTTATTTGAATATTCAGTAGATTGCTACTGAATCACTGCTAAACCCCTAAAATTGGTGCTATTTCGACCAATTTCTAACGATTTAATTGAATTTTTATGACTAGGTAACGATATCCAAAAAAGACTACTTTTCATAGCGTTTTTGTGGGCTTTTTGCGTCCAAATCCGCCAGATAATCTAGCTTCTCGCCAATTTTGGTCTCTAAGCCTCGTTTTGTTGGGAAATAGTATTGTGTTTCGCCCATTTCAGGCGGCAAATACTTTTCTCCAGCGGCGTAGGCACCTGGTTCATCATGAGCATAACGGTATTCTTGCCCGTAGCCCATGTCCTTCATCAAAGTTGTGGGTGCATTACGTAAATGATGAGGGACTTCATATTCAGGAAGGTTGTGAGCATCTGTTAAGGCTTGCTTCCAAGCGGTGTAAACAGCGTTACTCTTTGGCGCACACGCTAGATAGACAACCGCCTGAGCAATCGCACGCTCCCCTTCTGCTGGGCCAATACGCGTGAAGCAATCCCAAGCCGACATTGCGACCTGCATTGCTCTTGGATCAGCATTACCAATATCTTCAGAAGCAATCGCCAGCAAGCGTCTTACTATATACAAAGGGTCACAACCCGCTGCAATCATTCGCGCCGACCAATACAACGCAGCATCGGGATTAGAGCCACGAATCGACTTGTGAACGGCGGAGATTAGGTCGTACCAAATATCACCCTTGTTATCGAAACGAGCAACCTTCTCACCAGCCACCTCAGCTAACAACTGCAATGTTATCGCTTTCTCGCCTTTGTCGTTGTCTTCCGCCATGTCATACAGCAGCTCTAGATAGTTGAGCGACATACGTGCATCACCGTTGACCAGCTCCGCAAGACGATCTAATACGTTATCAGCAAAATCAGCCGACACATCACCCAAGCCACGCTGTTTATCTTCAATGGCTTGGCGAATGACGAGGGAGATATCCTCAGTATTAAGCGAAGTCAGTTTGTAGACACGCGCACGTGATAACAAAGCGTTGTTTAACTCAAAAGAAGGGTTTTCTGTGGTCGCGCCGATAAACGTAACCGTGCCATCTTCGATATGAGGTAAGAACGCATCTTGCTGACTTTTATTAAAGCGATGGACTTCGTCCACAAATAGAATCGTTCTACGCCCTGCTTGCTTGTTCTCACGCGCTTTTTCAATGGCGATACGAATGTCTTTTACACCCGAAGTCACTGCTGACACGCGCTCGACTTCTGCATTGGCGTAATTAGCTGCCACTTCTGCAAGCGTGGTTTTACCGGTGCCCGGAGGCCCCCATAAAATCATGGAGTGGATATGGCCCGCCTCCAACGCTCTGCGAAGGGGTTTACCTGGACCTAATATATGCTGCTGACCAATATACTGTTCAACAGTTTCAGGTCTCATACGAGCAGCAAGGGGACGAAAATCTTCGTCCCCCGCAAAATCTAAGCTGTAATTACTCAATTGCAATCTCTTGATTCGTTGATGGCATCAATACCTATCGACTTACTACCAAACGATCTGCCAGTTTGGATCAGTTTCTTTGGTCGTCGACCTCGACACCTTCCGGCGCCACAAAAGTAAAGCGGTCAGCAGCAGGTTTACCTAAGTCAACATTGTTAAAGGTAAACTCACCTTTTTGGCCGTCTTGTTCAATCACATTAAAGCCCTGAACAATGCCTTTCTCGGTGATGTTAATCTGGAAATCGCCCTGATTAGAGTCCACAGCCGTTGGCGTTAGCGTAAATTGGTTACCCGTTTGCGCGACGTTGTAGTTGTCCCAATCGCTTTCTTGGTTACGAGTCAGCAATACAAATGGCGTTTGCGATGTGGCTTGTTCTTGCCAGTAAATGCTCACTTGTTCAATGAACGGACTGTAGTACCACAAGCTTTGACCATCAGAGACCAATAGGTTTTCATCAGGGAAAGTCGTTTCCCAACGGAACAAGCTAGGGCGTGCAATCTCTACTGTGCCCTCGCCTTCCATCACAACATCACCGTCAGGGCTGGTGACAACTTGTTTAAAGTCAGCGCTAAAACCTGCATTCAGCGACAAGCGGCTACTCAACTCTTCTTTCGGAGAAGCAAATACTGAGAAGCTCATAAATAAAAGTGCGAATACTTTTTTCATCAATAATCCTGTTAGAACATAAGTCGGTCATGTTTTGGTTTTGACCGACTGAATAGTTATGAGTTCCTATTGGAACTAATCTTTTGGTGGCGCGGGCGCCAAGACTTCTCGGTTACCGTTATGTCCTGGAGCACTGACAATACCTTGAGCTTCTAATTGCTCAACAATTCGTGCGGCACGGTTGTAGCCGATCTTAAATCGACGTTGCACACCAGAAACTGAACCACGACGTGAATGGACAACGTGTTCGACAACTTGATCAAACAGAGGATCGACTTCTTCATCGCCTTCCATTTTCTCACCTGGTAACAGTGTTTCTGGGGTTTGGTCGCCGTTAGTAATCTCTTCAATATAGTTTGGCTTACCGCGTGCTTTCCAGTTATTCACGACCGCATGTACATCATCATCAGATGCAAATGCGCCGTGTACACGAGTTGTGTGGCTTGAACCCGGTGGCAAGTACAACATATCACCCATACCCAATAATGATTCTGCACCACCTTGGTCAAGAATCGTTCGAGAGTCCGTTTTGGTTGATACAGTAAAGGCTACACGTGTCGGGATATTGGCTTTAATAAGACCCGTAATAACATCCACTGACGGGCGCTGAGTCGCTAGGATCAAGTGAACACCCGCCGCACGTGCTTTTTGTGCCAAACGAGCAATCAATTCTTCAACTTTCTTACCCACTACCATGATTAAATCGGCGAATTCATCGACGACAACTACGATGTAAGGCAGTTTTTCCAATAATGGTGCTTCAGGGTCCATGCTGTCGCCCGGTTTCCACAGAGGATCATGAATTGGGTGACCCGCTTCCGCAGCCATCTTCAATTTGTCGTTGTAGCCTTTAATGTTACGAACACCAAGTGCCGACATCAGTTTATAACGACGTTCCATTTCGCCAACACACCAACGAAGGGCGTTAGACGCATCTTTCATGTCGGTAACGACTTCAGACAATAGATGTGGAATACCTTCATAGATAGACAATTCCAACATTTTCGGGTCAATCATGATGAAACGAACGTCTTCAGGCGATGCCTTGTAAAGCATACTCAAGATCATCACGTTCACACCCACCGACTTACCAGAACCGGTGGTACCTGCAACCAGTACGTGTGGCATCTTCGATAAATCAGCAATAACCGCTTCACCTGCAATATCTTGTCCTAGAACAACGGTCGTTGGTGACGTCGCTTCTTGGAACTGAGGGCTACCTACCACATCGGAGAAGAATACGGTTTGACGGCTCATGTTCGGCAATTCCAAACCAACATAAGGTTTACCCGGTATTACCTCTACGACCCGCACTGCCAATGCAGAAAGTGAACGCGCTAAGTCCATAGAAAGACCAGAAATACGGCTCACTTTCACGCCAGGAGCCAGATCGAGTTCGAATCGAGTGATGACAGGGCCAGGGAAGATATCAACCACATCTGCCTTTATCTTGTAGTCCGCTAGCTTCGATTCAACAAGACGAGCAATCGCCTCTAGTGCATCGCGGTCAATAAAGGTTTCACGTTTTTCAGGGTGGAACAACAGCTCAAGTGTTGGCAATGGCTCGGCAGGTTTGGGCAAATTCACATCTTGCTGTACCAAGAACGGGTTTTGTGTCGCCGCCATATTCGCTTGCGCTTCAGATACCAGATTTTGGAATGCTGCTACATCTTGGTCTTGGTGCGCAGACTCATCTTCCGAGACCTCCTCCCATGGAAGATCAACAGCAAGCTCTTCAGTTTGTTCGTTAGCTTGCTCAAACTCCGCATTACCTTGTTGGGCAGCTAAAGGCTCTTGTTGCTCAGTATTAACATCTTCAATCGATACCGGTTGGAACACTGAAGCTTGTTCATCTTGCTCTTCCGCCATATCAAACGGAGATGCTTGCACAGAAGAATCGTCCTCGATTGTTTCTTCTGTTTCATCCACTGGCGAAGCATATAAAGATTCAGGCTGAACGTCTTCTGCACCGAGTTCACCCTCGACTTCAGAGGAACTATCCGTTGCTGTTTCAGCACTATCAAAATCACTATGAGTTGGACTAACTTCTGCTTGTTCGTTTTGCATGTATTGTTGATACGCAACCTGAGATTCATGTGCGTCAACTTGCTCTTGAGCCGCTAGATCATCTTCATACATTGCAGCATTCTCTAGCTGCTCTATCGTTGCATTCAACTGCTTCGAACGCTCAATACCTTCTTCTAATGGTTCTTCTGGCGCTTGGTAAACAGGCGCAGCAGGGATCGGCTCAGGTTCAACTTCAGGTTGACGTTGAATATCAGACACTTCTTGAGCTGAAGCGTCTTGCTTCGCTGGCGCCTCGACAGGCATATGAATATTATAATGGCGCTTCGGTGTTGCTGTATTGTCCAACGACTCTTCAGTCTTATCTGAAGACTCATTGGTCGCTGAGAAGCTCATCGCAGGATCTAGTAGATCATGCTCTTTTGATTCTTTGTTATCTTCTAAAGCAGGAACATCACGGTAACTCGGCTCTTGATGACGTTCTTCGATTAAATCGCGGTCTGCCGATTCTGTTAACTGAGGTTCAAGCAGCTCTTGATCTTGGCCGCGCGCCTTATTAACGGCTGACGTAAAGAATTTGATTGCACACTCGCCTAGCCATTCCACAATACTTAACCAAGAAATGCCCGTTAATAGGGTAAAGCCAGCTCCCCATAAGAAAAGAAGAACCAACGTACTGCCCAGAACGTTCAGCGTTGGAAGTGCAAGACTTGTTAATACATCACCGACTACACCACCAGATGAAAAGTACCAAATATCATCGAAGTTGATATCCGCTAAACCACAGCTAGTAAGAATAAGGACAGTCAGTCCAAGTAAACGAGTACCCCACAGCATGAAATCGATCTGCTCATCTTCATTACGTTTACGGAATAATACCCACGCAGCAACCGTCACCAAGATAGGTAAAGGATAAGCTAAAGAACCAAACACAAAGAAAAGCGTATCCGCCAACCATGCACCTACGTAGCCTCCTGCATTTTGAATATCACCACCCCAAGCCGTTTGCGACCATGATGGGTCAGCAGGGCTAAAAGTTAATAACGCAACGGCAAGTAGAATAGAGAAGAGAACACCTAGAATTAGGCTGCACTCTTTTAGACGTTGAGAACCACTTAAACGAGGAGACTGAGGCTCTTCACTCGTTTTAATGATTGTTTCTACTTTATTACTGCTCTGCTTGAACATAAACCAACTTAATAATTAAACGGGATAAAAACATCTCGAGCGGCAATAGCCGCTCGTTTCAATGAAACTACTGTTGATTTAACCATATCAAACAGGAAAACCCAATTCCAGAAAGCAAGAAAGCGGAACAAATGTCCGCTTTCTTTCATTTCACCAATTGTGATTAACGAGTTTTAATCACAAGTTGATTGGTTTGTTTCACTTCTTCCATTACAACGTAAGTTCGAGTGTCGTTTACGCCTGGTAGACGAAGTAACGTATCACCCAGTAGCTTACGGTAAGCACCCATATCAGATACACGTGTTTTTAGAAGATAGTCAAAATCACCCGACACTAAATGACACTCTTGGATGTCATCCAGTTTCTGCACAGCGGTGTTGAATTGTTCGAACACATCTGGCGCACCACGGTTCAACGTAATTTCAACAAACACTAAAAGTGAAGCATCAAGGTACTGTGGGTTCAGCAATGCTGTGTACCCAGTAATGTAACCTTGACGCTCTAAACGACGAACACGCTCAAGACATGGAGTTGGAGAAAGCCCTACTCGTTTTGAGAGTTCAACGTTTGAGATACGACCGTCTTTTTGCAACTCATTAAGAATGTTGCGGTCAATACGATCTAGTTCCTTGGACGGCTTCTTATAATTGTCTGCCATTTTTTATTCCACCTTATTACTTCCTTGCAAAAAAATATACTACAACTTTTTAATATTCAGTATCAAATTTTACTTAAACATGTCTATACTAGATATTAATTCGACAGAATTACCCTACACATAGATAAAACAACCAAAATAAAATGAGGAGTCAGGATGATCATTGGCGTACCTAAGGAAATCAAGAACCACGAATACCGCGTTGGTATGACCCCAGCTAGCGTGAGAGAACTAATCTCACACGGCCACCAAGTTTTTGTAGAAACCAATGCCGGTAATGGTATCGGTTTTTCAGACGATGATTACATCGCTGTAGGCGCATCCATTCTTCCTACTGCTGCTGACGTTTTCACGAAAGCAGAAATGATTGTAAAGGTTAAAGAACCTCAAGCTGTCGAGCGAGCTATGCTTCGCGAAGGGCAAATATTATTTACCTATTTACACCTTGCACCAGATTTTCCACAAACGGAAGAGCTAATCAAGAGCAAAGCTGTCTGCGTAGCCTATGAGACTGTAACAGATAATATGGGTCGCTTGCCACTATTAGCACCAATGTCTGAAGTCGCTGGTCGCATGTCTATTCAAGCAGGTGCACAAACACTAGAGAAATCTAACGGTGGTTGTGGTCTTCTTCTTGGCGGCGTTCCAGGTGTTGAGCCAGCAAAAGTTGTTGTTGTTGGCGGCGGTGTTGTTGGTGCTAACGCAGCACGTATGGCTGTTGGCCTTCGTGCAGACGTAACCATTCTTGATCGCAACGTAGATACGCTTCGTCGTCTTGATGAAGAATTCCAAGGTCGCGCAAAAGTGGTTTATTCTACTGAAGACGCTATTGAGAAGCATGTTCTAGAAGCAGACCTAGTGATTGGTGCAGTACTAATCCCAGGCGCAGCCGCTCCTAAACTTGTTACAAAAGATCACATCGCTAAGATGAAGCCAGGTTCAGCAGTTGTTGACGTTGCAATCGACCAAGGTGGTTGTTTCGAAACTTCACACGCGACAACTCATGCCGATCCAACTTACATCGTTGATGACGTAGTTCACTACTGTGTTGCTAACATGCCAGGTGCCGTTGCTCGTACTTCTACTTACGCACTAAACAATGCAACACTTCCTTACATTGTTAAGCTAGCGAACAAAGGTTACCGCGAAGCACTTCTATCTGATGAAGGTTTCCTAGAAGGTCTAAACGTAATCCACGGTAAAGTGACTTGTAAAGAAGTTGCAGAAAGCTTTGACCTAGAATACGTAGCGCCTGCAGAAGCAATCGCGATGTTTAACTAATGATGTAATGGCTAACTGAACGCAATAACCTTCTCGTTGAAGCGTTCAGTTAATTCAGACACATTAAACAAAAAGCCAGTACGACATTATGTCGCTGGCTTTTTTGTATTTATCATTTTTTTGTATTTATAACTTTATTTTGCATTCATGATGTTAGATCGTAAAAACACGTACCAGTGCTGTTTACCGCTAGCGCTCGATCTTAACCCCATGAATCAATAGGTTTCTTGGCGTTACACTACGTTCGCAGAACTCTTCAATCGAAGCTTGATAACCTTGTTCTTGCAGATAAATGGCACGATCTAAGGCCAACCATATCTCTAAAGGTCTTCTAAAGACTTGTTGAACTAAACTCAGCTTTTCCATTTCCCAGAAAAGCGCTTCGCCTTGAATTAAATAAGAGTCAAAATCAATATCTGAGCCCAGCGATATATCTTTCACTTCAGATGCCCAGCAACAAAATGATTCAAAGCCTTCGGATAGCTCCGATTTCTTGATGCTTGGTACAGGGATGTACTCGTCGACACCAAGCTCACCCTTAAGTAGTTGGCTAAAGCCTAATCGGTAACTCATTTCTAACTGACGGTGTCTTTTTACTCTTTCACCACCAGTGACGGTTTCTTGAAGCGGGATTCTTAAGTCGCTCTTGCTCAACGTTAATGCTGAGCTTTTCGCAACGGATGACATCGCTTGGTAGCTTTCATCGCGAATAAGGTGGTAGCAACATGGAGAAATGGTGACTGCAGGAAGCCCATGTGAAACAGATTTCTTCACTAATTCAACATGAAGATCACCACAAGCGTGAAGAGCAACAGCATGTTGATTTGAGTTAAACACCCGATCTGCATCTTTTGAAAACGCGTCACCTTGAACAAAGTCCATCTCTAGTTTCTGGTCATCGGCAATCTTTTGTCCGCTTTCACACAACGATTGTTGCCACTCAAAGCTAGTGACCTTTTGATCTGATTGCTGAGATAAGATTCGACCGAGAAAGCCTTTGCCAGAACACCATTCAAGCCACTCTTTACTATGATGCTCTTTTAATGAAGCCTCTCCCATCGCGACGATTTGTTGCAGCTTTCTGCCGGGGATACCATCGGCAGTACCGCGCGGAAGATCAAGCCCAACTAAAGCCGAATTATCAAACTGGATGTGTTGATTGGCATTCTCTAACTCTGGGAGAAAACTCATAAGTTCCGAAATCAGAACTTGAGGCTGTTCTTTTAGCGTTTGAATGCGTTCAATACTCAAGCCATCTAACCAATCGACAAGTGGAAGGTTCACGTCTGTCCATGGCTGATCGTGAGTTTGGCATAGGTGAAAAGGTTCTGAACGCCAGTAAATTTGGTGCTCTAGCAAAAATGAATCGAGTATTTTGAATCGTGAATGCATGCTTCCCCCTATGATGCGAGGATTGTAGGGGTAAGAGGCCAAAATGGAAAGGAAGGTTACAAATTGAGGCTATATAAAGACAACCTACCAGCAAGCAAACCACAAATGAGCTTAAATGAAAACGGCCTTTAAACAGGCCGAATTAGGAATCTAGGTAAAACTATGCCCCTTAGCGAACGGGTAAGTCGATGTCTTTAAACATCTCTTCGATCTCTTCATTCGATTTCAAAGAAATAGCTTGCTCAACTACTGGGCGAGTTAAGTGCGGTGCAAAACGCTCCATGAAATCGAACATGTAAGAACGTAAGAAAGTACCCTTTCTAAAGCCAATGCTTGTGGTGCTAGCACCAAATAGATGGCTCGCGTCAATAGCAACCAAGTCTGTATCTTGCTCGTGGTCAATCGCCATGCTTGCAATTACACCCACCCCGATTCCCATCCGAACATAAGTTTTAATCACATCAGCATCCGTCGCGGTAAACACAACACGCGGTGTTAAGCCTACTTTGTTAAATGCTGTATCCAGCTCGGAACGGCCAGTAAAACCAAATACATAAGTCACGAGAGAATAAGCGGCAAGATCTTCAATCGAGATATTTCGTTTCTGTGCAAGAGGGTGATCTTTCGTTACCACGATCGAACGGTTCCAATGATAACAAGGCAGCATAATTGCATCTTGATAAAGGTGTAGCGCTTCCGTTGCAATCGCAAAGTTCGCTGTACCCTTAGCTACCGCTTCTGACATCTGGCTTGGCGTGCCTTGATGCATGTGAAGCGACACTTTTGGATAACGCGCCGTGAAACCTTTAATCACATCAGGGAGTGCATAACGAGCTTGAGTATGAGTGGTTGAAATATTCAATGTGCCCATCTCAGGATGAGTGTGCTCACCCGCAACCGCTTTAATACTCTCAACACGAGCCAAAATCTCTTGAGAGATACGAATAATATCCTCACCGGCTTGTGTAACCTGAGTTAAATGCTTACCGCTACGCTCAAATATTTGAATGCCTAGCTCATCTTCAAGTAATCTAACCTGTTTACTTATGCCGGGCTGAGATGTGTACAAACTCTCTGCTGTCGCTGAAACATTTAGGTTATGGTTTAGAACCTCAACAATATACTTCAGTTGCTGTAACTTCATATCTAACCTCGTAATCCTTTACTCATTTCTGCGCTAACTTATTTGCAAATAGAGCGTTATAGTCTCGTGTAATATAATTAATAGTTATAACGCTTCGAGAACTAAAATGACAGAAATATCGAGCTTTTAAAGCGTAACAAATAAAAATATCACTGACGCTTTGTAAGCCACTCCTCATTCTCACACATTAGTTAGTAAATTTTGATTGCCGATTGCGCTCAACAAGAGATAATCAAAAATTGTAATTTACAAGTGCCTATACACAATGGAATCGTGTATCCTCTCTAGTTAGCTATAGAAAACAATAAGCAGACACAAATATATGAATATTGGTTTAATAATCGCCTTGGTAGCCGTGCTTTTGGTGTTGGTTTTAGGCTACAACATCATGCTTCAATACAAAGTTAAGGTAGAAACAACGAAGAAACAGGAAGCTTCTCGTTATCTAACCATTATAGATGGAACAGAAGAGTTAATTGGCAATGCTCACCACATGCCGTTTAGCCAAGATCTTCTTATATGCTTAAACAATCGAATTCTTGATGCATTAGTTAATATGTATGAGCTCGATCCTAAAAATAAGCAGCTTGCCCAACGCATCGAAAGCGTAAAGCAACAAATCACTCAGCTTAAAGAGAACCACCAAGTGGGCGAAAGCACCGCTTTTCGCATGCCTAGTAGTGACAAACAAGCAATCATGATGCTTAAGCTAGTTAAACGCTTGCGTGACACGGTTCGTAACGAGCACAATAAAGGACGTTTTAATACTCAAGCTTTTGTGGTTGAAAACGCTCGCTTAGAAACAATCCAAATTCGCATCAACATCGAGAATGTTATCAAACGTGCAAATGACTCGATATCTCGTGGACAGCCTGGCACAGCGATTCAACTGTTGCGCAAAGGCATCGATGCATTAGCCACTAAAAACGACGCATACTCCAATCAAGCGAAAGACAAGCTACAACAGATGCTTGACGATCTTGATCAGAAGCGCCTAAATAAAAACGCAGAAGATTTACAGCAGATGGAATCGAAAGAGCGTGAAGATGACATGGATGCTCTATTCGGTCAGAAGAAAAAATGGTAACGCTCTAACTCAACACTTAAAGGCCGCTCTATTTAAATTAGCGGCCTTTTTTGTACCTGTGGAATTTCCTTTCTCCGTATAGGGGGATCTCTTAAGCTGTGATAAAATCCCGCATTATCAACAAACTTGCCCTTACCATGTATCAAGAATTATTAGCCCCTATACACTCTTTTCTTAAAGCTGAAACGCCAGATTCATGGATAGATGAAGCCAAGAAGCCTGAAAACCTTCATATCATTCTACGCGATCACATGCTTTGTGAACTTAAAGCAGCTCAAAGTGCTTTGTTCCTTATCCGTAAATATGCGGTAGATAAAGAAAGCGCGAAGCAACTGAATGAGTGGATTTTGCCCTACGAGCAATTTGCTTACCGTCGTATTGGAGACTTGGAGTCTCTACGTGGTAAAAGTAATGTATCAAAGCAAATTACAGCGAAAGAAGGCTGTAATTACGGTGCTGACTTGATTGATAAAATGGTATTACTGATCAAAGAAGAGTTGCATCACTTCTACCAAGTGATGGAATTGATGGTAAAAAAAGGCGTGACTTATCAACCGATCGAGGCGGGCCGCTACGCTAAGGGTTTAATCAAGCAAGTTAAAACTTACGAGCCTGATGCTCTGGTTGATAAGCTTATTATTGGTGCATTTATTGAAGCTCGCTCTTGTGAACGCTTTGCTAAACTGGCTCCTTTCTTAGAAGAAGACATGGAAAAGTTTTACGTATCTCTACTTCGTTCAGAAGCTCGTCACTATCAAGACTATCTTGAACTCGCGGAACAAATCGCAGGGAAAGATATCTCTGAGCGTATTGCTCATTTTGCGCAAGTTGAAGCAGAACTTATCACTTCAGAAGACAGCGACTTTAAGTTTCATAGTGGCGCTCCGGTTTAAGCCGTTCAGAACAAGTCTACTCCAGACCAATTCTGTATTTAGTACACCTATAAGAAGGCCAGCAAATTGCTGGCCTTCTTTATTGGAATTACGACTTAATGATAAGCTTAAGCTAGCGTGCCGTTGATTTCAGCAAGTACTGCTGCAGGGTCCGCTGCTTGAGTAATTGGACGACCGATAACTAAGTAGTCTGAGCCGGCTTGAATCGCCTTAGAAGGGGTCATGATACGCTTCTGGTCACCAACATCAGCGCCTACAGGACGAATACCTGGAGTAACTAGCTTGAACTCCTGACCAAGTGCACCTTTGAGCAAAGAAGCCTCTTGTGCGGAACATACAACACCGTCTAGGCCTGAGTTTTTAGTCAAAGACGCTAAGCGCATCACTTGTTGCTGTGGCTCTAGATCCAGACCGATACCCGCTAAGTCAGATTGCTCCATACTGGTTAGTACCGTCACACCGATTAACAATGGACGATCTTTACCATATGGTTCCAAAATTTCACGAGAAGCCGTCATCATACGCTCGCCACCGCTCGCGTGTACGTTCACCATCCATACGCCCATCTCAGCGGCAGCACGTACCGCTTTTGAACATGTGTTCGGGATATCGTGGAACTTAAGGTCCAAAAACACAGAGAAACCACGTTTATGTAATTCACGAACAAATTCAGGGCCAAATAGAGTAAACATCTCTTTGCCAACTTTTAGGCGGCAAGATGCTGGGTCAATACGATCGACAAAGGCTAACGCATCCGCTTGGTTATCATAATCCAATGCTACAATGATTTTTTGGTCGTTCATTTCATCTCCTAACGCAGTTAACTTTCTACAAAATATTTATACCAATCAGGCCATAAATAACAGTCATAAAAATGCAGCCCGAAAGCTGCAATTAATAATTTGGTCTTAAAATGACCACAAATCTATTCACCATCAAGCCCACGAATAGGCTTGATCGTTCCCCACCCCTTACATGAAGGGCAGTGCCAATACATTGAGTGAGTTGAGAAACCACACTGACGGCATCGGTAATGAGGCTTAACCTTGAGTTGTTCACCAACCATAGATTGAAGCGTCGTCAAGCTGTCTTTGGCTCTACCTTCTTCCGCTTCCTCTAGGTGATAATCAATTAATCGATAAAAACCTTTCATGGTTGGATTTTTAACAAGCTGCTTTGTCAGTAGCTCTTGAGCAGAGCCAACATCTTCATGGTCGGCAACGAGTTGAGCCAGCATCAACTCAGCGGAAACACCGGCTTTCTTCTGAATACACGCTTTAAGGAACTCGACCAACTGCGCTTCTTGTCCAAGTTTGTGGTAACACTCAGCAAGCGTTGGCAAGACTTCACTAATGAAGTCGATATCTTGCTCGAGAACTGACTCTAAATAAGTAATTGTCTTGTGATAATCTTCATTGGCTAAATGGAATTTTCCTAAAGCAATACTGGCTCGAACACATTTAGAGTCTTCTGAAAGGGCCTTCTTGAAGTGCTGAAGCGCTTTAGGGCGGTTGCCGTCGGCTTGTTCTTGCATCGCAAGCTCACACCAGAAGTGTGCAACCATCGCACGCGTCTTCATTTTCTTCTTGCTCAGCTTAACTAAGATATTCCCGTAATGAATCGCTTTATTCCACTCACGCGTTTGCTGATAAATAGCAACCAACTGCTGTAAAGCGCCTTCTTTATGATCAGGCTCTTCTACAAGCTGTTCAAAAATTTTCTCTGCGCGATCAAGAAAGCCTGAGACCGTATAGTCTTTAGCTA
Source organism: Vibrio sp. 10N.247.310.17 (assembly GCF_041466605.1). Classification (NCBI taxonomy): domain Bacteria; kingdom Pseudomonadati; phylum Pseudomonadota; class Gammaproteobacteria; order Vibrionales; family Vibrionaceae; genus Vibrio; species Vibrio sp. 10N.247.310.17. The sequence goes on from NZ_JBFSTC010000003.1 coordinate 84,301, forward strand.
ATTGTTGCAATGCGAGGTTTTTTTGATCGAGGGTAAGCCCAGACCGAGAGATAAGATTTTGGTGAATACGAATAGCGCGGTCGACTTCGCCTCTTGAGCGGAACAAGTTGCCCAAAGCCAAGTGAGTATCGATGGTTTCACTGTCTACTTGAAGTAACTCAATGAAGTGATCAACCGCTTTGTCAGATTGGTCTGACAGTAATAGGTTCAAACCCGTCACGTATTGGCGGGAGATCTGGTGTGATTGCTTTTGTTTTTCTTGCTGAGCATTACGATTACCCATATACCAACCATAAGCGGCTGCGATGGGCAAAAGTAAGAACAGTAACTCTAACATCAAATATGGCCTTTAAGCTTTAGTTTCAGCAGCGACCTGCTTTGATTGCTTATTGAGTTGCTTCTTCAAGCGATGAATTTTTAGTTGAGATCGCATGTGCATATTTCCAAAGACTAACCAAGCAAGAGCAAAACCTGAAACGAATACAACACCTAGCAAGCTTGACAGGTGGAAGTCGCCTTGCGCTAGCAAATAATTGAAATTCACGATTGTTTGGTTTTGAGAGCCTAAAGCCAGTGCCATTAGGAAAAGTGCGATAACAGCGACTATTTTTATAATTTTCATAGTTCATCACTCATTGATTAGTTAGCTGTACGATTATGCAGGAAAATTACTAATCAGACCACCATATTATGGTCATAAAAAAGCGGCATACATTATAGTATGCCGCTTTTCTTAATTCCGATAAGTAGCCTACAACCCTGAGTTTACTCGTTCGCGTAGCTCTTTACCTGGTTTGAAGTGAGGAACGTATTTACCTTCCAACTCAACCTTGTCACCAGTTTTAGGATTACGTCCAACACGAGGTTCACGGTAATGCAGAGAAAAGCTGCCAAAGCCGCGAATTTCGATTCGATCACCACTTTCTAGTGTTGAAGCCATGTGCTCTAAAATGTCTTTTACAGCGTCTTCAATTTCTTTTGCAGAAAGATGCGTTTGCTCAGCGCACAGTCTTTCAATCAATTCAGACTTAGTCATAGTTACCCTCGTTGGTTTTCTTTTTAGAAATTATAGACCTATAGGAAAAATAAGCAAAAAAAAAGGAGCCTTACGGCTCCTTTCTTGGCTAGATAGCTATAATTCTCTTAATGAGAAGCTATTATTCGCCTTTAGCAGCTTTGAATGCGTCTGCCATTGCGTTACCGAACGCGCCTTCATCAGACTTGTTCAGTGAAGCCATTGCTTCTTGCTCATCAGCTTCATCTTTAGCTTTGATAGATAGGTTGATTACGCGGTTCTTACGGTCTACACCAGTGAACTTCGCTTCAACGCTGTCGCCAACGCTTAGGATTAGAGATGCATCTTCGATACGGTCACGAGAAACTTCAGAAGCACGTAGGTAGCCTTCAACGCCTTCGATTAGCTCGATAGTAGCGCCTTTAGCGTCAACTGCAGTTACAGTACCGTTTACAAGAACACCTTTCTTGTTGTCAGCAACGTATGCGTTGAACGGGTCGTTTTCCATTTGCTTAACGCCAAGAGAAATACGCTCACGCTCTGCATCTACTGCTAGAACAACAGCAGAGATTTCGTCGCCTTTCTTGTATTCACGTACAGCTTCTTCGCCGGCAGCGTTCCAAGAAATGTCAGATAGGTGTACAAGACCGTCGATACCGCCTTCTAGACCGATGAAGATACCAAAGTCAGTGATAGACTTGATCTTACCAGTAACTTTGTCGCCCTTAGCTTGCATTTCTGCAAATGACTGCCATGGGTTAGCTTTACACTGTTTCAGACCTAGAGAGATACGACGACGTTCTTCGTCGATATCAAGAACCATAACCTCAACTTCGTCGCCAACATTAACAACTTTAGAAGGGTGGATGTTCTTGTTAGTCCAATCCATTTCAGAAACGTGTACTAGACCTTCAACGCCTTCTTCGATTTCAACGAAGCAGCCGTAGTCAGTTAGGTTTGTAACACGACCAGAAAGCTTGTGACCTTCTGGGTAACGCTTAGCGATTGCTACCCATGGATCTTCGCCTAGTTGCTTAAGACCTAGTGAAACACGAGTGCGCTCACGATCGAACTTAAGAACTTTAACTAGGATTTCGTCACCAACGTTAACGATCTCTGATGGGTGCTTAACGCGCTTCCAAGCCATATCTGTGATATGTAGAAGACCGTCAACACCGCCAAGATCAACGAATGCACCGTAGTCAGTAAGGTTCTTAACGATACCTTTAACTTCAGTACCTTCTTGTAGAGTTTCAAGAAGTTCGTCACGCTCAACACTGTTTTCAGATTCGATAACAGCACGACGAGAAACAACAACGTTGTTACGCTTCTGGTCTAGCTTGATTACTTTGAACTCTAGCTCTTTGTTTTCTAGGTGAGCAGTGTCACGGATAGGACGCACGTCTACTAGAGAACCTGGAAGGAAAGCACGGATACCGTTAAGTTCAACAGTGAAACCGCCTTTAACTTTACCGTTGATGATACCAACAACAGTTTCAGCTTCTTCACAAGCTTTCTCAAGTACGATCCAAGCTTCGTGACGCTTAGCTTTCTCACGAGAAAGTTGAGTTTCACCGAAACCATCTTCAACAGCGTCTAGAGCTACGTCTACTTCAGCACCAACTTCAACTTCAAGTTCGCCAGCAGCGTTCTTGAATTGTTCAGCAGGGATAGCAGATTCAGACTTAAGACCAGCGTCTACAAGAACGTAACCGTTCTCGATAGCTACTACAGTACCTTTAACGATGCTGCCTTGTTGGAATTCAGTTTCAGATAGAAACTCTTCAAAGAGTTGAGCAAAAGATTCAGTCATTATTTAATCTTCAATAATTAAACGTCCATGGGTATCCTACCGCATGGGGTTGATAAATTCGCCGGTCATCATCCTTGCGACCAACGTTCGTACTAGCTCGGCGAAATTACCCAGCCAGTTTCGATTCAATATAGTGTAGTGCTTTTTCGACTACCTGCTCAATATTCATTGAGGTGGAATCAAGCACTAGAGCATCCTCTGCAGGGCGAAGTGGCGCCACTGGGCGATTACGATCTCGATCGTCTCGCTCTTGGATCTCGCTCAAAAGGTCGTCAAATTTAACATCTAACCCCTTCTGTTGCAACTGTTTAAGGCGGCGACTCGCGCGCTCTTCAGCACTCGCATCTAAAAATATTTTCGCTTCAGCTTCAACAAATACAACGGTTCCCATGTCACGACCGTCTGCAACTAAACCAGGAGCTGCGCTAAAAGCACGTTGACGACGTAACAGTGCTTCACGAACGCGAGGTAAAGCAGCGACTTTTGAAGCCGCCATGCCCGTCTCTTCTTTACGAAGTTCACCAGACACATCTTCGCCTTCTAAGATAACCTTCACTAGCTCACCTTCAGCGATAAACTGAACATCTAAGTGAGTTGCAAGCGGTACTAAAGCATCTTCTGATTCAGTATCCACGCCATGGTGAATTGCCGCTAAAGCCAATACGCGATAGATCGCGCCTGAGTCTAGAAGATGAAAGCCTAGCTTATCTGCTAGTAACATACACAGGGTACCTTTACCTGCACCACTTGGTCCATCAACCGTAATCACTGGGCTTTGAGAAGGCATCTTTTACTCCACGTTTTGTCGTAAGTTTTATTCTGTACTAGCGATTCGCCACTACTTTATAGGCGGCATATTATAGAGAAAATTTGCAAGTCGAGCGAGGTAAATCTTAGATAATTCCGGGGTGATGCTACAGAAACCCATGCAACCAACTCAATATCCGTTAACTTAGATAAATAAGGCTGTCATCCGCTTCTCTTTAGGCATAAAAAAGCCTCGCGATAAGCAAGGCTCATGATTTTGCATTTTTGTAGAGCAAAGAAGTAGTCGCTAAAAGACGCTTAGCCAATAATAGCTCGAACCGCTTCTAGGTCTTCTGGCGTATCAACACCAGCTGCAGGTGCTTCTGCCGCAACGTCTACATGGATTTTTTCACCGTACCAAAGTACACGTAGCTGCTCTAGGCACTCAATACGCTCAAGGGTACTTGGTTCCCAATTGATATAGGTATTAATAAAACCCGCACGGTAAGCGTAAATGCCAATGTGACGAAGCAGTGGAGATTCAGCAGCTGTACCATTGTTCGCGTAAGCATCGCGATCCCAAGGAATAGTAGCTCGGCTAAAGTACAGGGCATACCCATCTTTGTCGGTCACAACTTTTACGGCGTTAGGATTAAACACTTCGTCAGCATGAGTAATTTCCACACCGAGTGTTGCCATCGGAGCTGTACTGTTCGCAAGGTTGTTCGCGACCTGATTAATGATCGCAGGTGGGATAAGTGGCTCATCACCTTGAACATTCACGATAATATGATCATCTGGAATCTTCATAACTTCAATCACTTCAGCGAGACGCTCAGTGCCTGATTCATGATTCGGTGATGTCATACAAACGGTCGCGCCAAATGCTTTGGCCGCTTTTTCAACTCGAGCGTCGTCGGTAGCGATAATAACGTTATCGGCACCCGCCTTCATTGACTGTTCGTATACCCATTGAATCATCGGCTTGCCACCAATGTCAGCAAGTGGCTTCCCTGGTAAACGGCTCGATTGGTATCTTGCAGGTATAACAACCGTATAAGACATTACTTACCCTCATCCATTGAAACGGTGCGAGCTTCAGGTTCCAAAAGAACAGGAATACCCTCTTTAATTGGGTAAGCAAGGCGATCAATTTTACAAACAAGCTCTTGCTTATCCTTGTCAAAAGTTAGTTTACCTTTACATACAGGGCAAGCAACGATCTCAAGCAGACGGTGATCCATAGTATTCCATAACCTCTTTTATTCTTTTTAAAATTTGCTGTTGCGAATCTTCATCAAACTGCGCAGAAACTGGAAGATACCACCAGTTATCTTGCGCATATTCTTCGCATTTTACAGCGTCTTTTTCTGTCATAATCATATTCATACCTTTTTTTGCTAAGGCATGAAGTTCATCTTTATCAAAATCTTGATGGTCGGCGAAGCCCTGCGTATAAACCACATCACCATCAAGATTTTCCAATGTTTTAAAAAAGCGTGGTGGGTGACCGATACCAGCAAAAGCCACCAGCTTTTGTAATTCTGCCACAGACCTTTTCTGACCCGTCTTCAGGTTAACCGCTTGGCTTGGAAGTAAAGACATCGAGAACTCTCGCCCGTGCGCTTTACCGCCATTATTAACCAAAAAGTCTACGTCATCTAAACGAGATATAGGCTCTCTTAATGGGCCCAAAGGAATTAGACACTCACTACCAAAGCGTCTCGCACCGTCGATAACAGCAAATTCAATATCGCGTTCAAGTGCATAATGCTGAAGGCCGTCGTCAGTGATGATGACATTAACCCCTTCGCTCAGCAAAGCCTTTACTGCGTTTGCGCGCACAGGGTCAACCGCTACAGGCGCACCAGTTCGCTTACGAATCAAACGAGGCTCATCACCAGAGTGCTCTGCTGGCGTGTTTTCATCCAACACTAACGGATAGTTTGGTGCTTTCGCCCCATAACCTCGAGAAACAACACCTGGCTTAAAACCATGAGCCTGAAGCATCTCTACCAACCAAATCACAACCGGTGTTTTGCCATTGCCGCCAGCGGTAATATTACCAACAACAATCACGGGTAAAGGCGGGCGATAGGTCTCTTTTTTCCCCGATAGATAAGCATCACGACGTTGACCGCTGATCATTTTGAATAGCAGACTCAATGGCCACAATAGCGGCCAGAGAAAGTATTTTAATGGGTGATTGTTAAACCAAATTTTTTCGATCACAACAAGACCTAATCTTATCCGCTGAACTGAATTCGGTGTAGTTGTGCATAAGCGCCATCAAGGGCGATGAGCTCGGCATGTGCACCTCTTTCTACAATATGCCCATCATCAACCACTAGAATCTCATCAGCTTGCTCGATAGTAGATAGTCGGTGTGCGATAACAAGTACTGTTTTGTCTTTCTGCAGCTCTTCTAACGCAGATTGAATCGCTCTTTCTGACTCGGTATCCAATGCAGATGTCGCCTCATCAAGGATCAGAACAGGTGCATCTCTCAATAGAGCACGTGCAATCGCGATACGCTGTCTTTGACCGCCAGACAGGCTCGCGCCATTTTCGCCAACAACCGTATCGATGCCATTTTCCATGCCTTCGATAAACTCGCTTGCATGCGCAAGTTTAGCCGCGTGTTCGATCTGTTCACGTGAATACTGTTCTTCAGCTGCGTAAGCGATGTTGTTCGCAACCGTATCGTTAAATAGGTGCACATTCTGGGAAACAAGAGCGAAGTGCTCACGTAGATTTCTTAATTCATAATCACGAATGTCGTGACCATCAAGCTCAATAGAGCCAGAGTCTACGTCATAAAAACGAGTAAACAGGTTCGCAATGGTGCTCTTACCCGAACCTGAACGGCCGACAAGTGCGACTGTCTTGCCTTTCGGTATATTAAAACTGACCTTATCAAGCGCTGCTTTCTCTGCTCCCTGGTAAGTAAATGTCACATCTTTTACTTCAACTTCACCCGCTACGGTTTCAGGCTTCAACGTACCTTTATTTTGTTCCGTATCTAGATCCATCAAACCAAATAGGGTCGTACTCGCTGCCATACCACGTTGGAATTCAGACGTTACATTAGTCAGAGCTTTTAGTGGGCGTAGTAAACCAAACATCGCCGAGAACACAACAGTGAACGTACCAGGAGTAAGCTCTGCTTTAATTGAATCAACACTAGCAAGAAATAGAACAACTACGATTGCAAGTGATGCAATCATCTGAATAATTGGGTTAGCGGCCGCTTGAGCAGTGATTAGCTTCATGCTTTGTTGGCGCATTTGGTTACTAACTTGGTCAAAGCGGTGTTTTTCTAGATCTTGTCCGCCATACGTTAGAACGACTTTATGTCCTTTCAGCATTTGTTCTGCAGAAGAAGCGACGTGACCCATACTGGTTTGCATGTTCTTAGAGATCTTTCTGAATCGCTTCGATACGATACTGATTGCCCACGCGACAAGAGGGGCGACAGCGAACAACACCAAAGACAACTGCCAACTATTCCAGAACATCAGCGTCAACAGGCCAATAATACTTGCACCTTCACGGACAATACTGACTAATGCTTTACTGGTTGCCGCAGAGACTTGCTCTGAATCGTAAGTAATTCGAGATAGCAGCGCACCAGTCTGTTCTTTATCAAAAAAAGAAACTGGCATATGCATAAAATGGCTGAATATTTTACGTCGAATTTCCATGACCACATTGCCTGAAACCCAGCTCAAACAATAAGTTGAAACAAAGCCACTGATGCCACGAACGAACATCATGACAAAGATAATGAGAGGGAGCGTACGTAAAAAGTCAGATTCTGCATTACCAAAGCCTTCATCAAGTAACGGCTTTAGTAAGGAAATCATGTAGGTATCAGTGACAGCATTTATAATAAGCGCAATAACCGCAACACCAAGGCCGGCCTTATATAGTCGAATATAAGTCCAAAGTCTTTTAAATGTGACCCAGGTAGTTTCATCTGTTTGTGTTGACATAGAATCGCTTAATTTTCTCACAATAATCTTCCTATTCTACTCCCTTACGAAGCATCTGCCTATACCACTGTCTGCCTTGTTGTTCTCTAATCTCATGATATTGCCAACCTTCTTGACCAATACTGATGGTTATTTGGCCGCTTTCTCCAGTATCAAGCCAAGCACTCCCTGCGTCGTGATAACGTTCAATAACGGATTCACTCGGCATCCCCCATTGATTGCCTTTGGCCAAAGAAGCGATCGCTAACTGAGGTGAAACGGCCTCAATAAAACTGGCGATCGAAGACGTATTGCTACCATGATGAGGAACAAGCATTACGTCACTTCGAAGCCGTTCGCCTTCGCGTGCAAGTAACCACTCACTGACCAATTCAATATCACCAGTAAGTAACATCGAGAACTCTAGAGCGGGGTCAAAAAGCCTGACTACGCACGAATGTGGGTTATACGCCCTCTTCACTTGTTTGGGAGGCCACAAGACCTCAAAAGCAACCCCTTGCCAAGTCCATACTTCTCCTAAAATACATGCTTGAATATTTGACGATTCTTGAATCGTAGATTGTCCTTGTTGACTGATATTCTGACTGGCTCTTACCCACTTAGGGTTGTAATTTTCAAGTAACGACGGATAGCCACCAGCGTGGTCAGAATCGAAATGACTCACTATTACACCCTCCAACTCATGAATTCCCCTCTGATTCAAAGTAGGAATAAGTAAGGATTCGACAATGGAACCTCCTGGCCATGCGTTACCAAGATCGTAAAGAACAATCTGATTGTTCTTTTCTAAGAGCAAAGACAACCCGTGACCAACATCCAAGATATCGATAATTAGTTTGTCTTGTTGAGGCTTGCCGAACTCCCACCACAGTACAAACACGGTAATAATCAATATAGATAGTGCTCGCTTGAAATATCGACTGACAAAACCGAAAAACAAGATGAGGAATACAGACAACTCAATCGTGTGATTATCCACTTGAAACCAAAATCGTTCAGAGAAAGGAAGACTAAATACGAGAGGCTCAAGCGATAAGTCGACCAACATCCATAATTGTTCAGACAAACCATTGTTGAATGTAGTTAAGCCAACGCCACCTGATACTGGCGCCAATATTAAGCTAAAGAACATTGCCAGGAACAATAGTGGAATAACCACCATCGACACCCAAGGTAAAAGGAGCAAGTTGTAGAAAACAGAGACTAAGCTGACCCCATTAAAGAACAGCATCGAAAAGGGAGCAATCAGGAATGTCAGCATTAACTGAATCTTGAAGAGCTGCAGTGCTCGCTCGATAAATGTTGAGTTTGAATCGGATGACTGACTATTTAACGCAATGTAAAGAACGGCACCTAACGCACCAAAAGACAACCAGAAGCTACTCGATAATGCTGAAAATGGCCAAATTAGCAGAACCACGCACAGACTTAAGGCGACATACCGAAACAAACTGATATTTTGCCCACGCCACAAGAAATAGCTGGCGATAATACACATCACCAAAGCTCTCAAGGTGGGCAGCGTGAACCCAGCAAACCAACTGTAGAAATAGGCTAAGCCGACTCCGAATATTGTGGGCAACCAAAGAAGTGAAGATGATAGTAACCTGAATACCTTTCCTACTTGATAGCCGATACCAAAGGCAATCCCAATATGCAGCCCCGAAATAGCCATCAAGTGAATCAAACCACTGCTTTTAAGTAAGTCCCAACGCTGAGAGTGAATAAGGTCTCGATAACCAAAACTCAAAGCCATAATGAGGTCTTGATTTGCCAGTTGACTTAACCTTTCAAGACTGTTTTCAAACCAATAGGACCGTAAGTTGCTATTGGTATGAATGCGATACTTTGTATTAGATCTGTAAATTGCATTGGCAACCACACCTGCGCTAAACAGATACTTTTCTAAATCAAAGCCTGCTTCATTGAGTTTGCCCCATACAGGCTTTATATACACAGATAAATTGACATCATCTCCGAGTGTTAACTTAAAAGGTGTAAACAAACGTAATTTTATTAATTGAGGAAAGATTAATTTTTCGCCGCCAATTGATCTAGCTACTATTACGCTTTCAAAACCGTGGCTATTTTCACTAAAAAGGCTAACAACCGAAGCATTTATGGTAGTATTCTGCCCTGATTGAAATAAGCGACTCGTTTGTATTTCAATTACATTCCCTAGGCAGATAACTAGTATCAATGCTGTTGCTAGACCTCTTGCACTCCGGAAAACGCTATACTTTGTTGATGCTAGTAGTAACAACAGCATCAATGGTGCCCAAACCCAATGAGGCATCACAGGCCAGAAGCTGGCAGACACAACTGTCGCAGCAAATGAAATCAAGAACCAAGTGTTAAACAAGAGAGTAGCTTCCTCCTATGCCAAGAAAGTTTATCAAACGATTTATGCCTGACCATGAGCTAATCAAGCGTCAGAAAGCATTGAAAGTTTTTGGCAATGTTTTGTACAACCCCAACTTATGGTGTCTTAATCGTCGCTCTGCGGCTGGCGCATTCGCTGTTGGGTTATTCATGGCGTTTGTCCCCCTACCAAGCCAAATGATTATGTCTGCAGGCCTTGCTGTCGCATGTGGCGTTAACCTACCTTTGGCTGTCGCACTTGTTTGGATCAGTAACCCGGTCACTATGCCCGTTCTCTTCTACTTTGCTTATAAAGTCGGGGCGTTTGTTATGCATGTACCACCCCAAGCCTTCCATTTCGAATTGTCTTGGGACTTCATCTTGGCGCAAATGAATACAATCGGGCCTCCTTTCTTACTGGGTTGCCTGATTTGTGGCGTGGTTTCAGCAATGATTGGCTACTTTGGTATTCGCGGGTTATGGCGTTACTCAGTAGTAAGAAGTTGGAAGAAGCGTCAAGCAAGGTACTGACAACTTTTCCTTGTCGTTCAATCTATCCTTGTATGCGCTTCACTTAAACCGCACACAAGTTAAAGTCAGATGAACCGCAGAACTCTGCAATATTGGGATGTAACCACAGTCGTAAAGAATGCAGATTGAATTCAAAAAAAAGGATCCCATCAGGGATCCTTTTTTGTGTATGCCATTTGTCTATCATGCTACATGACGTATTACTAAGCGCATTACTTCGAGCTAAGCACCGAGGCAGGGTTTAACTTGGCTGCTCGTGATGCTGGGTACCATGTCGCCAATAGGCTCAATACAATCGCTGTACCTGAAACCACAACAACATCCGTCATATCGAGTTGTGATGGCAAGAAGTCGACAAAATAGATGTCACCGGACAAGAACTGGTGATCAACTAGCCTTTCAAGCCCTTTGATAAGTGTCGTGAGATTAAGCGCCACTAACACGCCTATTACACTGCCCACCAAACTACCTAACACACCGGAGAATACGCCCTGCCAAACGAAAATGCGTTTCACAAGGCCGTCCGATGCGCCCATGGTTCTTAAAATCGCGATCTCTGATGCTCTGTCTTTTACTGCCATCATTAATGTCGAGACAATATTGAAACAAGCAACACCAATAACCAGTACCATCACCAGATACATAATGGTGCGAACCAACTGAATATCTCGATACAAGAAGCCAAACTTCTGTTGCCAGCTTCGTAGATACACATACACATCAAGCTGGTTACCCACCTCACGCACAATAGAGTTCGCGTTCAGAACATCGGTCACTTTTAAAGAAACCCCTGTCACTGCCTCGCCTAGGTTTGCGTAAGTTTGCGCATCGCCGATCGGGATCAAAGCTAAGCTGTGGTCAATTTGGCCATTAAGCGTCAGCAAGCCAACCACTTTGACTCGAACACGTTTAGGTGCTTGAACCTTAACCGACCCATTCACCGTCGGGATCATCAGAGTCAGGTAATCACCGACTTTCGCGCCAAGTACATTGGCCACACCAGAGCCCAAAATGATTTGTTGTTGCCCTGCCTTAAAATCGCTCCAAGCTTGCTTATCGATAAAACTCGATAGGCTCGATACTTGTTGCTCAAGTTGTGGGTCAACGCCGCGAACTTCAATTGCTTTCAACTCTTTGCCTTTTTCGGCAAGCGCGGTAATTTTCACATAAGGCGCAGCAGCAACGACTTTATCGTGCTTTACCGACTCCTCAATCACATGCTCCCAGCGAGTTACTGGTTTATTGACGCCCTCAAACTCACCGTGAGGAATGACAGAAAGTACTCGTGATTGAAGCTCTCGCTCAAAACCATTCATTGCAGACAAACCGATAATGATTACCGCGACACCAACAGCAATACCAATTGTCGAAGACAAGGAGATGAACGACACCATTTTGTCTCGTTGTTTCGCCCGGCTAAATCGGCCGCCTACCAATAGAGATAAAGAAGAAAACACTTAGCTCTCCTCTTTTTCTACGTTGACCAGTAAACCATCTTGCATGTGAAGTTGGCGATCCATCTTACCGGCAAGTTCACCATCGTGAGTCACAACCAAAAAGGCAGTATCGTACTCACGGTTCAGTTCGCGCATTAAGTCGTAAATAGAAAGTGCTGTGTTGTGGTCTAGGTTACCAGTCGGCTCATCCGCCAACACTAGCGCAGGCTTGTTCACCAATGCACGAGCAATTGCCACTCGTTGCCTCTCACCACCTGAAAGTTCTGAAGGTCGGTGGTCAACACGATGACTTAGCCCCACTTTATCAAGTAGCAACTGTGCTTCTTGTTTAGCTTTCGCTGGCTTCTCTCCACCTATCAACAACGGCATTGCTACGTTTTCTAACGCTGAGAAATCAGAAAGAAGATGATGGAATTGATAAACAAAGCCAAGATGCTGGTTGCGAAGCTTAGCCTGCTTATTCGAACTCAAAGACGCTAAGTCTTGTCCGAGAAAGCTGACACTACCATCAGAAGCATCATCCAACGCCCCTAAAATATGCAATAGCGTACTTTTACCTGAACCGGATGTACCAATGATTGCGACTAGCTCACCCTTTTCTATTTCGAAGCTGACGCCCTTGAGAACCTCAGTATCTAACGAGCCTTCACGGTACGTTTTACGGATATCATTACATTGAAGAAAATTACTCATAACGAAGGGCCTCAGCAGGTTTCACAGACGATGCACGATAAGAAGGGAAGACAGTGGCAATCAAGCTAAGTGCAATAGCCAGAACCACAACAACGGCGATTTGAATTGGGTTAATTAAAATTGGCAACTGTCCACCAAATGAAAACAGAGCAACACCCATCGCCTCTAAAATAGTATTGAGGTTCGAAGCTAAAATCACGCCCAGGATGCCACCAGATAATGCGCCGATCACACCACTGCTTGCACCTTGAACCATAAAGATACCCATGACTTGACCATCACGCATACCTTGGGTTTTTAAGATGGCGACTTCGGACTGTTTCTCCATCACCACCATAATAAGCGCAGAAATAATGTTAAACGCAGCAACACCAATGATCAGCCCAAGCATCAAACCCATCATGTTTTTTTCCATTCGAACGGCTTGGAATAGCTCGCCACGTTGGTCTCGCCAATCGCTCCACACCCAACCTTCCGGTAGCGGTTGGTTTGATAGTTCTGCCACTTCAAATGGGTCATCAAAAAACAGTCGCCAGCCTGAAATGGTGTCTGATTTATAGCGCATCAAACGCCCAGCATCGTTGATATCCGTCACCATCAATTGAGCATCGATATCCGAACCCGTGTTAAAAATGCCAGCTACGGTAAAATTTCGTTGGCTAGGTATGCGCCCTAACGGTGTGTATTGGCTGGCACTGGTCACCATTAAGCGAACTTTGTCGCCCATAGACACTTTCAAGTTTCTTGCCAAGGTATGACCAAGGAAAAGCTGATACTGACCAGCTTTGAGTGAAGACAGTCTGCCAGCAATTAAATGATTCTGAAGAGGGTCATCTGAATTTGGCTCAATACCGATTAACAAGCCCGCAGATAACTGAGCAGGACTTTGGATCACCGCTTCACTGCGAACAATAGGTTCTACGTGGCCATTGAGCGACATTTGCTCCGCAAAGCTAGGTGCTTGAGCAGAAAGTGACGTTGTGCCTCCTTGCTCGTAAACGACGGCTTGAGGAAGGACACCAAGAATTCGGTCTTTTAACTGCGCTTCGAATCCATTCATTACCGATAAAACAGTAACCAGAGACAGCACACCAATGGTAATTCCGGCTGTCGACATATAAGAAACAAAACGGCTAAAGCGATCACCTGAACGGCCTTTCAAATAACGCAGGCCAACAAACAATGAAATAGGATGAAACATACTTTGAACCATCTAAAGGAGATGCGGGTTAATGTAACGGGTATTGCCGTTACTGTGTAGGGGTTAATTGAAAATATAGAGTGAATTAACTCAATTAGTTAGGCTTGAAAAACAGAACCTTGTCAAATAGCTAACTTTCAAACAACTATTTGAGACTTTCAATTAACTGACCTTGATTACTGCGGCCACATAGCGATAATCAATAGATCACTTCAAGGAACTAACGCATGACAGAACAAGAGTTTTTTACCGTTCACCACAGCCTTACCGCTAATATTGAGCCAATGGACAGTAACTTCGCTTTACCTTCTCAGATTCAGTTCGAATCAGAGATCCCTGCCCCTTTTGTAGTGGCAAGTGAATTTAGCCAATTGGATCTATTAGCTGACAGTGCTCGCAACGAACTGAAAAACAGCGACTTGAAGAATGTCATCAGTTTATTGGATGCACAGAACTCTAAATTAAACCTCTTGTTGAGCTTTATGTTATCGCAACAAGATGATGAACAATTTCGTACCCACACGTATTCATTTGGCGCGAGTCAGTTCTCGTGTTTTTCCAAAACAGATATCGAAGCGGGTCGCTTAGTTAAAGCCAAGCTCTTTATCGAGCACCCTGCCGCCGCTATCTATTGCTACGCGGAGGTCTTCGCTAGCGAACCTAAAGATTCAGGCTTCGAAATCAAATTCAAATATGCTCATCTTCGTGATACTGACCAAGACTTGTTGATCAAGGCTGCGCTCCATCAACAACAAAAGCTCTTACGTCAACGCTCTCTAGAACGAGATAACAAGTAAATAGACATGACAAAACAATCCATTTTCACACTACCTAAGCTCAAAGGTGCCGGTGACAAAAAGCACATCGGTAACCTAGTTGGTTCATCTCTCGCGCTTACTATCGCTAAACTAGCGGAGCAGCATAACAGCCATACTTTACTTGCAGTGCCTGATCCTCAGATCGCACTCAAGCTTCAATCTGAAATTGAACAGTTTACGGCACATGAAGTTGCGTTATTTCCTGACTGGGAGACGCTGCCATACGATAGCTTCTCACCGCACCAAGAGATCATCTCAGATCGTATAGCACGCCTTTACGCACTGCCAACGCTAAAAGATGGCATCACGATCGTTCCGATCAGCACGTTATTGCAACGCCAGTCACCGCGCGACTTCTTACTACAACACACGTTAATGGTGAAAACAGGCGATCTCTATTCACTAGAGAAATTACGTCTGCAACTCGAAAAGTCGGGCTATCGCTATGTTGACCAAGTGTTTGGCCCGGGTGAATACGCTAGCCGTGGTTCTATTCTCGACCTGTTCCCAATGGGCAGCAAAGACCCGTATCGTATCGACTTCTTCGATGACGAGATCGACACGACCCGTACTTTCGATCCTGAAAACCAGCGCTCTATCGAAGACATCTCTGAGATTCGACTGCTGCCTGCTCACGAATTCCCAACCTCGGAAACAGCGATTGAAGATTTCCGTATTCGTTGGCGCCAACAGTTTGATGCGCGCCGTGAACCAGAATCGGTTTATATGCAGGTTTCTAAAGGCACGTGGCCTGCTGGTATTGAGTATTGGCAACCGCTGTTCTTCGAGCACACCGAAACCTTGTTCGATTATGTTGCCGATGAAGCGCAACTCCTGATTCTAGGTGATGTCGAGACTGCAGTAGATTCGTTCCTAACCGACGTTTCTCACCGATACGAGCAACGCGGTGTTGACCCGTTACGACCGCTGCTGACACCTGAACAACTGTGGCTAAAGAAAGACGAACTGTTCGCACACTTTAAGCAAAAACCACAGGTCAATCTGAGCTTAGACACGATTGAAGAAAAAGCCGGACGTACCAACCTTCCAGTTACGTCTCTACCAGATCTCAGCGTTCAACATCAGAATAAAGAGCCTTTATCTAACCTAAGAAAGTTCACTGAAGCCTTCGACGGAAAAGTGGTCTTTTCGGTTGAGTCTGAAGGCCGCCGTGAAGCACTGAGTGAATTACTTCGAGGCATCAAAGTACGACCAAGTGAAGTTGAAAACCTCGACGCGGCAATTAAAGGTAAAGATAAGTTCACCCTAGTCCTAGGTTCTGCTGAGCATGGCTTTATCCACGAAGAGCAAAACATCGCCCTTATCTGTGAAAGTGATCTCTTGGGCGATCGCGTTGTTCAGCGTCGTAAAAAAGATAAGAAAAGCGTAAACAGCGACACCGTAATCCGTCACCTTGCTGAGCTTAAACCAGGTCAACCTGTTGTTCACATTGACCACGGCATTGGTCGCTACATTGGCCTGCAAACCTTAGAAGCGGGTGGTATGAAAACCGAATACGTAACACTTGAGTATCAAAACGATGCCAAGCTCTACGTACCAGTTGCATCTCTGAACTTAATTGGCCGCTACTCTGGTGGCGCTGAAGATTCCGCACCGCTACACAAGCTTGGCGGTGAAGCATGGCAGAAAGCTCGTAAGCGCGCCGCAGAGAAAGTCCGTGACGTTGCAGCCGAACTGCTCGATGTTTACGCCAAGCGTGAGCTTAAGCCGGGTTACAAATTTGTGCTCGATCGTGGTCAGTACGCAACCTTCAAATCTGGCTTCCCGTTTGAAGAAACCGATGACCAAGCGATGGCAATTAATGCGGTAATGTCTGATATGTGCCAAGCAAAAGCCATGGACCGCTTGGTGTGTGGTGATGTTGGTTTTGGTAAAACAGAAGTCGCAATGCGTGCCGCGTTCGTGTGTACCGATAACAGCAAACAAGTGGCCGTGTTAGTACCGACAACGTTACTTGCTCAGCAACACTTTGAAAACTTCCGCGACCGTTTCGCCAACTTGCCGATTCGTGTTGAGGTTCTGTCTCGATTCAAATCAGCCAAAGAACAGAAATCGATCATGCAAGATGTCGCCGACGGTAAGGTCGACATCTTAGTGGGTACTCACAAGTTACTTTCAAGTGACCTTCAGTTTAAAGACCTTGGCCTGTTGGTTGTCGATGAAGAGCACCGCTTTGGTGTGCGTCAGAAAGAAAAAGTGAAAGCAATGCGTGCGGATGTCGATATCCTAACGCTCACCGCGACGCCAATTCCACGTACATTGAACATGGCAATGAGCGGCATGCGTGACTTGTCAATCATCGCAACACCACCAGCACGACGCTTAGCAATAAAGACCTTTGTCCGTGAGAGTGATGACGCGATCGTCAGAGAAGCGGTACTTCGTGAAATCATGCGTGGTGGTCAAGTTTACTTCTTACACAACCAAGTCGACACGATTGAAAAGACGGCTGAGTCACTACAGAAACTGATTCCAGAAGCACGTGTCACCGTGGCTCATGGCCAGATGCGAGAGCGCGAACTAGAACGCATCATGAATGACTTCTACCACCAGCGTTTTAACTTGCTAGTGTGTACAACCATCATCGAAACCGGTATCGACGTACCAACAGCCAATACCATCTTAATGGACAGAGCCGATAACCTTGGTTTAGCACAGTTGCACCAATTGCGTGGGCGTGTGGGTCGATCTCACCACCAAGCCTATGCCTATCTGCTAACACCTCCTCCGAAAGCAATGACCAAAGATGCGGTTAAGCGATTAGATGCCATAGCTTCACTTGAAGACTTAGGTGCAGGCTTTACACTAGCAACCCATGACTTAGAGATTCGTGGCGCGGGTGAGCTGTTAGGTGATGAACAGAGTGGTCAAATCCAATCGGTTGGTTTCACCTTGTACATGGAGATGCTTGAACAAGCAGTTGAAGCATTGAAAGAGGGGCGAGAGCCATCGCTTGATGACCTACTGCGTGAACAAACTGAAATTGAGATGCGCCTGCCTGCGCTATTGCCTGATGACTACATCCCAGACATCAATACACGTTTGTCTACTTATAAGCGTATTGCGAGTGTGAGTGACACCGACGAATTGGCAGAGTTGAAAGTCGAGCTGATTGATCGCTTCGGCCTTCTGCCGGATGCTACCAAGAACTTGTTGTCAGTTTCAGAGCTAAAATTAGCCGCGGCGTCTATCAAAGCGAAGAAAATTGAGGCTCATGATAAAGGTGGATTCTTAGAATTCTACCCGGATGCTGACATAAACCCGACCTACCTTGTTAAACTGTTGCAATCTCAACCGCAAAAGTTTTCAATGGAAGGACCAACAAAGTTCAAGTTTACGATACCATTGGTCGACAGACGGAAACGAATTCAATTTGTTAGTGATTTATTGGGCGAATTCAGACAGAACTTGCTTCCTTCGGCATAAGACCCAATCCACTTGCACATATAAATTATCCAGCCGGTAGTTCGGCTGGAAGACGGAGTAAAAATGAAAAGACTGATCCCACTGCTACTATTGTTCGTCTCACTGCCAAGTTTGGCGCAGAGACAATTTGATATAGAAGTGATCATTTTTAAGCGTGCTGTTGATGCAGAAAAAGTGAATGAATCTTGGCCAAACACACAGCCTCAGATTTCACTTGAGCGCGTAGGTTCATTTCAAGATACCCAATACCGAGCGAAGAAAGGCGTGCAGATGCTGCCTTACTCGGAATACAAGTTAACACCTCAGAAAGACAAGCTACGCAAACACGCAGGCTTTGAAGTTCTGATGCATACCGCTTGGCGTCAAGGCGACCAAGGCAAAAGCTCGGCACCGGTTTTCCATGTTCAAGCCGGTAAAGACTTCTCCAAACAGTTTAATGCCGACGGTTCTGAGAAAGGTGTAGTAACAGCAGTAAATACTGATGGTTTTCAAGAAGAGACTATCGATAAGCCGCTTTACGAGTTAGACGGCAAGCTGCAAATCTACGTTCAGCATTACCTCTACGCTGAAACAACATTGGATTTAAAAGCGCCGAGCGTTCGTGAAGTGACTCTTCAAGAGCAACAAATCGAGCTAGATTCACCAGTAAGTGGCGCCGAAAGCAATGTTCAAGTGGGCAACCTCACTGAAATCTCTCCGACGGTTGAAGTGGAAGAGTTCCTTAAGAGCTACCGCATGGACCAAAAACGTCGTATGCGCAGTACTGAGACTCACTACCTTGATCACCCGCTTCTAGGCATGGTGATTCAAGTTCGACGTGTAGCGCAGTAAGTTACTTGCCGATTCGGCTATAATTATATAAATAATTCAATCCGCCCTCCTAGTGAGGGCGTTTTATTAAGTGCTATCTATCTTTATTCTGCACTGAATCCTTTGTTCAGTACTTACATGTAATTCGGTATTTCTTATGAGCCCTGACTTTCAGATAAATACTCAACACCTCAACCTAAAAATCATTGAAGCCTCAGACGCTCAAGAGTTTTCGCAGCTGGTTAAATCCTCCCCGAGTTTATTGCCATGGCTCGACTGGTGCCACGACGAGTTTTCGACCGTCGAGGCCGAGAGATTCATTCTTGCGACTCGCTTAAACTGGGTTAAAGCCGATGCGTTTGGCTTTGGTATCTTCGAACGAAAAAGCGAAAAGTTAGTCGGCATGGTGGCCATAAATGAGCTTTACCACACCTTTAATATGGCAAGTTTAGGTTATTGGGTGGGTGATCAATTTCAGAGAAAAGGGATAGCGAAAGAAGCAATGCTTGCCCTATTTGAATTTTGCTTCGCAATGCTCAAGTTGACGCGTTTGGAGATTGTCTGCGATACAGAGAACCTACCCAGCCAAAAGCTGATCGAGAAATGTGGCGCTGAACGTGAAGCCATTGCAAAGAATCGCTTTATCTTTAACGGTAAACCGAAAGATGGCGTGGTTTATTCTGTGTTACCTCCATTATCTTAATCGCTTAATAGAGTAACAATCCGAAATAACACGTACTCGACACGATCGAAAAAGAGCTCCGAAGAGCTCTTTTTTATTATCAGCGTAATGACCTTAGAAGGCTTACCTGATTAGTGAAGCTTTAGGTTTGGACGAAGGACACGGTTAATACGACCCACCAACATCATCAGTGATGTTTTGATTAAGCCGTGAAGTGCCATCTGGTGCATTCGGTACAAAGAGATGTAAACCACACGAGCAATACGTCCCTCAACCATCATCGAACCTTTAGTCAGGTTACCCATCAAGCTACCTACTGTAGAAAAACGGCTTAGTGAAACCAGTGAGCCTTTATCTTTGTAGATGTAGTCTTTCAGGTCACGACCGTTCAGCTTAGCAATGATGTTGCTAAATGCGCAGCTTGCCATTTGGTGAGCAGCTTGCGCACGTGGTGGAACAAACGAACCATCCGCTTGTGTACATTGCGCCAAATCACCGATAGCAAAGATGTTGTCATCAAGCGTAGTTTGCAGCGTGTTTTTGACAACCAACTGGTTGATACGGTTCGTCTCAAGACCACCGATATCTTTCATGAAATCTGGCGCTTTAATACCAGCAGCCCATACCATGATCTGTGCTGGGATCTTCTCACCATCTTTGGTCGTTAGACCGTCAGCGTCAGCTTGTGTAACCATTGTCGTTGTACGCACGTTGACGCCAAGCTTAGTTAGCTCAGAATGTGCTGCGCTGGAAATACGAGGAGGTAGAGCTGGAAGAATACGCTCACCCGCTTCAACAAGGTTAACGTTCAGCTTGCTTGAATCTAGGTCGCCAAAACCGTATGTACGAAGCTCTTTCACAGCGTTGTGAAGCTCAGCAGACAGTTCAACACCAGTAGCACCCGCACCAACAATCGCAATGTCTACCGTACCTTGACCATTCTTAGCGTGCAGCTTTAAGAACTGGTTGTTCATTTCTGTACGGAAACGGTGTGCTTGCTCTGGGCTATCAAGGAAAATACAGTTGTCACGAACACCTGGGGTATTGAAGTCGTTTGACGTTGAACCTAACGCCATCACAAGAATGTCGTATTCAAGTTCGCGGCTTGGCATCAGTAACTCACCGTGCTCATCAGTCAACTCGCTCAACGCAATCACTTTACGTTCACGATCGATATCGTTCAGGCTGCCCATTTGGAAATCAAAGCAATGGTTTTTCGCGTGTGCGCGGTAGCTTAGCGCGTCAACACCTTCATCCAATGAGCCAGTGGCTACTTCATGAAGCAATGGTTTCCATAGGTGGCTTGCTTTACGGTCTACCAGAGTAATCTGGGCACGTTTCTTACGACCTAAAGTGCGGCCTAGCTTAGTTGCTAGTTCTAAACCACCAGCACCGCCGCCTACTACGATAATTTTTGTCACAATGACAATCCTCTACAAAATGAATAAATGGGGTTCGGCTCGATTACTCCAACCGATAAATTCTATGTATCTACTCGGCCTCAATTCCAAAGGCTGCGGCTCATTTGATGACTGTGATAATAAGTAACAACAGCTCACTGAGTAGTTAGAGGGATTACAAGCAACAAACATTGGTTTGTCACTTTGCTCACGAGGATGAAAAAGGTGTCTACCTGAGAGGCAGAGCACAAATTATGGGCAAGTTTTATCACTCGCTCTCAATTTTTTTTGACATTTATCAAAATATTTTGCTTTAGAACATTATATATAGCAAAAAGATGACCGCAACAAAAATCCTTACCCACAATGAGGATTCGTGACTGATTAGTTAACGTTTGCGCAAACTCATCGATAAAATCTATATGACTAGGGCACATTGACCTTTTCACGGTCAAATTTCGTTCGATATAAAAGCGTTTTAATCGCGGCAAGGGGGAAGTAGCCTGGTCATTCTAAGCAAATCTCCCTCAACAAAGAGTAAAACGCTTTTTGCGGGGTGCTCAGCTCGAACCCTTCGGGCATCGCTTGCTAATTTGGATAAAAAAACAGCACTCAATTGAGTGCTGTTTTATAAAATGACGGTAATCCTTAAGCGTTTTTAAACGCCTTCATTGCCTGTAAGTGTTGAGAGATCTTTTTGAACTTATGACTCTCTTTTTCGTCCCAGACAACTTCGTAGTAATCTTCTAGAGCAGAAGCTGTTTTCGTATTGTCGTGAATTTCATCTTCACGAGAAAGCACCACTAAACAGCGTCCTTTGTTCTTCATACGATACTGAGCGACACACTTAGTCGCGATGTCTTCGTACTCTTCTGGGCGATCAATTCGACCTACCATGTTGTTCTCAGGGTGCAGATTAGGGTTGAACACCACCTGCTTAATCCCACATAAGAAACCAATACGCTCAGACCAAAAACCACCCAAACCTACACCACAAATGATTGGATGTGGATCATCGGATTGCTCTATCACTTTATGCACTTCTTTTAGCAAATGCTGCATATCGTGTTTTGGATGCAAAGTACTGTAGTTGATGAAACGAACGTCATCATCAATGAATTGCAACTGCAGTATTTTTTCGTGATTGCCCGGGCTTGTTGAGTCGAAGCCGTGTAGATAGATAATCATTGTACCTCCCCCATTGAATATTGGTACGTTTTGATCAATCTAACACGAAAAACAAGGTTTTAAAGGGAAGACCTCTGAAATTATATTTTTCACTTCCTAAACGTGATCATAGCTACATAAAGTGTGACTAAGAGCCTCTGCTTCACACTGATAACTGTCATCGCCCCATAGCTGATGAGCAAGTAAATACCACAGCATTGCCATCATTTGGCTTCTTGGTAACCAGGCTTCTACTCCGTCAAGCCAAGATTGGGGATCATGGATACCTCTTAGCTGACAGTACTTATTAACAGCTTCTGTAACTGGTAATCGGGCAACAGCAATAGTCAGCGTAAGATCAAGCCTTGGGTCTGCTAGCGCTGCGTATTCCCAGTCAATGATCTTAATCCCATCTTGATTCTTCACAAGGTTATAGCCACCGAGATCAAAATGACACAAAGACAGGCCTACACTTGGGATACTTGGAGCCACGCGCCACTCTTGATAAATCTTGGTGCAGGTTTCAGTCTTATGAACCGCATCAAGCTGAAGCCAGTAATGGTCAACTCGAGCCGTATAGCTGAACGGTTGGAGCGGCAGTCGCGCAGTATTAACCAAATGCACTGAGATCAGCGTCTTCAGTAAATCATCCTGCTCGAGTCCTTCGTACAACGTCTCACCCGCGATCCATTCAACCAGTAAGCCTTGCTCATTGACCACTATCGGACTTGGTCCGATATCTAGACGCTCAATAGCAGACAGTACTTGATACTCTTCATGGCGAGAGATGAAGAACGCTTTGGTGATGGGGGTAATTGGACGCCAAACATACGCGGTGCCATCGGCTAAAACCAATTTCCAACATCGATTAGTCAACCCACCTGTCAGTGTCTGTGCTCTGATTGGAGGCTCAGAAAAGTAGCCATCAAGAGAACTCAAACTGGTATCAAGAAGCTTTGCTTCAGACCAAGAAAAAATCGCCATATTTACTCCCTATAAACGTCTTAACTGCCCTATAAACGTCTTAATTTCCCTACAAAAAAGGCACTGACCAAAAGCCAGTGCCTCTTCATTAATACCAATCACAGCAAATAACATGTACTGCGTTGAGGCATGACTAAGCCAGGTTAATAGCACACTAAGCCATTTAAGAAGCTCAATAAGCTAAATTAAAAACTCAGTAAGCTAATTAGAAGCCAAGTAAACTGAATTAAAAGCCCAGCAAGCTCTTAGATTGTTGCTTACGGATTTCAGTTTCGTCAGCCCATTCAATCAAGCCTGACTCAAGATCCATTAGGCGCATGGTCATTTTGTAGTATACGTCTTCGTCGCTGCCCGCTTTCTTAACGATGCTTGATAGGTTGCCGTACAACATGTACTGAGCACCAACCATTTTACCAAATTGGATTGCTGAGCTTTGATTTACAAGCTCATCGTTATTTTGGAAATTCAACTGTTCACGAACAGACTCTACACGGTCCATATCAACGAAACGGAACTTACCAGAGTTCAGCATTTTAGTACTGATGGTATCAGTGATTGACTCAGTATCGATGTGCTCACTTGTTTTGTTCTTGATTCGCTCTACGAACACGATTGGACGTTGCTCACGAGTAATATAAGACACAGAACCAGACGCCATCATGCTATCGACCATTTCGCCCGCAATCGTTTGAAGGTCAGTTGAACCGAAATCGATTGTCGTGGTTTCTACTGATTGTGCATCACCGTAGCTTACCTTGTTTGAACAACCGCCTAAAATAACCGCTAAACCTAGTAGCGCAATGACACTCTTTTTCATTTTGTTTCCTTAACTAATCACTAAGTGGGGTTACCCACTCTCTTAAATTTTTGTATTTTCGAATCCTTAGACCCGTTCTATCTCGTCTTTGCTATAAAGCTTGGAACCACTCTAAATATGAGCGGTTCCAAACGAAAGTTTACTGCTCTCTGAACTGAACTCTGAACTGAGTCGCTTTCGGATTTACCGACACTTCCGACAACGAAATACTTTCAAAGCCACGAACAATCGCTTGCTTCCAAGGGCCTTGCTTTAGGTTGACCTCAAGACCAGCATCGTCGTACCAGTAAAAGCGATAAAGGATATGTTGATCGCCTTTATAGTTACTGTTTAAACGCACGATTCCTCGCGTATGACCGTCGACGAGGTCAGTTCGGATATCTTCAACCTGTAAGCGGCTACCCAATACCTTATCACCAAAGAAAACGTTCTGAGTTTGACTATCTACCCTTACGCCAGCTGTATTATCAGCACAACCAGCCAGAGCCATAACCGCTGCTAAGCTCACTAACCACTTTTTCATTACAGCCTCCCTAGCTGTTTATGCCACATTGTTGCATTGTTTCCTTGTCGAGAAATCCACACCAAAGTGGTCTGCCCTTCTCGAATATCAAAGTCATACGTTTTAGTGCCCGCTTCTAACGTATATTGACCACTGTTTGCTACAAACGTGCTGGTCTTTATTTCCGCAGGTAAAGATTGCCAGCTTCGAGTGTCTGGTTGTTCCGTGAATGCATTCCAGACATTGAACAAAATGTTACCGACATCGTTACCTTGAGTGGCTTCTTTACGGATGCGGTCTTTCGCGACCACACGTAACGCTTGGCGAATAACAATGCTCGTCATACGTTCAGATAAATCATTCTGCGCCATCGCATTCACATCCGTAATCAAATGCTCAGACAACGGTTGCCCGCTGATTCGTAGCGCAGAAAAACGTTCTACGTTTTGGCGCGGGTAATATGGCAGCGCCAGAGAGTATATTGCGCCCTGATCGCGACTGTCATAAATAGGTAAATCTAATCGCCAACTGTCCATCGCTTGAACTGCACTTTGTTCTTGAAGCACAATTACTCGCCCTTCGCTTGCCCCTAACTTAGATGACTGCTTGTAGCGCTTTTTCAGTGTAGCTAAATCTTGTCGCATGCCTAAGCGAGCAGCTGTTGCCATGGTTCTATCGATGATTTCTTGGTTCTCAGGCATGATGGCCAAAGCACGTCGATAGTCCACATAAGCGCTGTTCAGATCGTTAGATGCTTCGTAAAGCAGGCCAGACAAAAACATCAAATACGCATTTTGCACAGATTGCAGCTTTTTACCCGCATCAGGATAATTCGCAAGAATACTACCCACGTTGGCAGACAACCCTTGAGATTTTGCATCGCTTGCAGCACTTTCTAACTCAGCTTCACGTTGTTTCTTGGCTTGCTCCTGAACTTGGTTAGCGCGACGCATTTCGATCACCGCACCTTCTAAGTCGTTTTTCTTTAAATAATTTAAACCAAGATATAAATGCAGAAAGCCCAACTCATAATCGGCTGGCACATACTCGGTAATATTGTCATTCACAGCCAACGCGCCGACACTGGTTGCACTGTCTGATACAGAGATCACCGCTTTACTTTGCTGATCTTTTACTGCCTGATCGGCCAGTTCGAGCGACGACTTACTCTCAGGATATTTTTGATCAAGTAGATTAATTCTACCTTTTTCAAAGTTATCAAGAATGTCACCTGCTACGTAATCTGGTAACTCTTGTTGAGCCGTTGAATAATCCCCAGACTTGACTGCTTGGTAAATTTCTTTGTTTTGCGCGCTGTAATGACTGAACAGGCTCCCTGCCGACATATTCGCACAACCCGCTGTCAACGCCGATAACAGGGCAATGGAAGCGAATCTAAACTGGTGCTTCACTTATCGTCTCCGTGCATGTTTAAAATGCCAACTTTGTTAAAAGGATCTTAAGCAAGTGGATACCTTGCTTTTTAGGCTCAACCTAATCGATGCCGATATTCAGACAACAGATAAAACTAAAAGTTGGCATACAAACAACAAATTTTCCAACTCGCTGTTTATGTTAATTAACCATTAACTTGTATTAACGAGACCATTAACTGTTTCGTTAGCTTATTAGCCTTTTAATTAACTCATTAAAAGCGGACCAAGCGGGCGGCCACCAACCAAATGCATGTGAATATGGTAAACCTCTTGGCCACCGTGAGAATTGCAGTTCACAATAAGACGATAGCCATCTTCTGCAATGCCTTCTTCTTTTGCTAACTTACGAGCAACAGTAAACATACGTCCCATCATTGCTTCATCTTCCGTTTCAACATCATTCGTTGTTGGAATCAGCTTGTTAGGAATAATTAGAATATGACTAGGAGCACGAGGGTTAATATCGCGAAATGCGGTTACTAAATCGTCTTGGTATAGTAGATCTGCTGGGATTTCTTTATTGATGATCTTACTAAAAATGGTTTCTTCAGCCATGTGTCTCTCCGATAAAACATTTATTTTTTAATGCTTTGAGTATGCGCTATGCCGCATCAAACCACAATAAACCTGCTTTAAAGCATAATAAAAAACACCGTTCAAATCAAAAAAAACACGCCTTATCTCTCAAGAACGGCATATTGGCTAGGACAAAGGGCTATTTTTGACGTGTGCGTCATAAAATGCGTAAGCCGAGCTCAATAGAATCCTGATAATTTTGTTAGTTTTGTTTTGACCTGGTATTAGGTCCACATTTATTTAGGGAGAAAGTCATGAAGGGATCTGTGATCAAGCGTATGTACGCTGGTTTCGCACTGATCATCATCATGTTCGCAGTCACGATAACCATCATGATGAGCAGCATGAATCAGATACATAGCAATTTTGAGAGCGTCTCAAAAGTATCATTGCCGCTGGTTGCGCTTTCAAACCAAACAAGTGTCCAATTACTTTCCGCTGACAAGTCATTTAAAGACTTCTTAACCACACAAAATTCTGAGCGTATGTCTGCAATGCGTACAGAGTTTGCTGCATCACAAAACGCTTTTTCTGAAGTTCTAGGTAGCCTAGAAACAGCAAGCCAAGACAATACCTCGCTCACTGAGCGCATCACGCAATTAAGAGCGATGGAAGAACGTTACTTCACCGAAGCAGATGAAGCGATGAACAATTATATCGCTATGTTTGAGGCGCAAGAGCAAGTACAAAAAGCATCACGTGATTTCCAACGCTTACATTCAGAATTGACCGTTGGCATGAAAGAGTACGTTGCCGACCAAAAAAGCATCTCTGTAAAAGTGATGGCAAAGAGCTACTTTATTAAACTACAAGACGCCGAGGTGATTACCTCTGATGCACTAGCAAGTTCTGATGTTGCCTTCGTACAAAAAGCCGTCAACCAAAACAAAAAGGCCGTTACCCACCTAAACTACGCGTACCGTGGCTTAGCGACACAATTGCCTGCGATTAAAAATGTTTTCGATGAATCGGTTAAAAATTTCACCAAAGACGTGGGACAAAAAGGCGGTGTTTTAGATAAACATAATAACTATCTGAAAGCGAAAGAAGCCTTGTACATCAACATTGCTAATCTAGCCGTTGAAGTCGACCAAGCAATGGCGGTACTGGATTCTTTCAACGTCACAGCGGAAGAGCAACTCAACTCATCATTAGCAGATGCGAGCAGCATCTACGACAACGGTCTATTCAAAGCGATTGCAATTGGCATTGTTGTCACCGTATTCGCTGCAGCAATTGGTTACCACATTGCACATAGTGTAAGAGAGCCACTAACGCGTATCCTAGGTACATTAGAAGGCCTGACTGAAGGAGATATGACTCAGCGTATCGATATTCGATACGACAACGAATTCAGCCGAGTAAGCCGTCACATCAATACCTTAGCCGACAACCTGCACAATATTCTGGTGAAACTGAATGACGCTTCAGATGACCTAACCAATACTGCAAGCGTAAACCAAAAAACCTCTTCTGAGACACAGGCTCAATTGAACAGTCAGCGTGAACAAACAGCAACCGTCGCAACGGCAATGACACAAATGTCTCACTCTGTACAAGAAGTAGCAAACAGCGCACAAAGCTCATTAACTATGGTTCAACAAGTAGAATCGGCTTCTGAATCAGGTCGCCAGGTCATGAACACCAACATCAGTACCATTAATCAACTTGAGGTACGTCTGACTGAATCCGTGGGTGCTGTAGGCGAGCTACAACAAATGAGTAGCCAGATTGGCTCTATCCTCGATGTTATTCGTGGTATTGCTGATCAAACCAACCTACTTGCACTCAACGCAGCAATCGAGGCCGCACGCGCTGGTGAACAAGGCCGTGGATTTGCTGTAGTTGCAGATGAAGTCCGAGTACTGGCACAAAAGACAACTCAATCGACGTCTGAAATTGAGACCATGATCAGTAACCTACAATCAAGTTCTAAAACAGCAAGTAATGTGATTGAAAGCTGCATGAGCGATATGGATATGTCGGTTGAACAAGCTTCAAGTGCTAATAGTGCTATGGAAGAAATTCAGGCATTGATTCTAGAAATCAGTCGAATGAGTACGCACATTTCTCAAGCCGCGGCTGAGCAGAGTGAAACTTCGGGTGATATCGCGCGTAACATTGAAGACATCAACCAGATTGCTGATAAGAGTTATCAAGCGATGTCATCAATTGCAGAGGCAAGCCAAAACCTAACAATTCTGGCAAACCAGCAAGGCGATTTAGTTCATCAATTCAAGCTATAAGTAAACGAAGAACCAATAGATATTCACCTGAAATGTTGGGATATCTCACCCAATAGTGATAACTAATTGAACAAGGGCAACTTTTATCAAGGGTTGCCCTTGTTTTTTATGAGCTTTGTCATTATATGATTGTAAAGGCTTGCTGCTTCCCGTTTTTCTTTCACCTTTATGAGCGAGCCGCTATTAAGGAATTTATATGGCTGTTCATGTTGGCATTATCGATCAAGACCCCATTCGGTTGATCACCCCACTACTCGACAACCGAACGATCAGCACTCACATCGTGTTCATCGGTGACAAAAATCAAATCAGTATCTATCAACGCTTAGACAGCGTTTTGCAGAAGCGTGATATTACGAGTGAATTTTTCGAGATTCCAACTATCGTAAACACCTCTGCAATTAAAGAATCGATCCAAAACCTTGCTGAAGACTTAAAAGCTCGGGGACAAGAAGTGAAGCTCAACGCAAGTTGTGGCCTTCGTCACCGCCTACTGTCTGTCTACGAAGTATTTCGTACTTACCACTGGCCAATCTTTGTTGTTGAACCAAACAGTGACAAACTGTGCTGGCTTTACCCGAATGGTAAAGAAGACGCACAAGTTCAAGACCGCATCACTATCGATGACTACTTAACGGTATTCGGTGCTCGTGGTGAATTCAGCGATGTACAACTGTCTCCGCAACTTGACCAAAAACTGTATGAACTGGGTGAGCGTTGGGCAAGTAACGCATTAGAATTAGGCCCAGGCCTTGCTACATTGAACTACCTTGCAACGACCTGCCGTAAAGAACAAAGACTTGATGTGGGCTTGTCTGAGAAGCAACAAGGTTATCGCGAGCTGAACATGCTGTTGAGCGATTTGGTTGAAGCTAAGATTGCCACTTATGACAATGGTATTTTGACGTTTGCCAATGAAGACGCGCGACGCTTCTCAAACGGCGAATGGCTTGAAACATTGGTTCATAGCACCGTTAAGCAGATCCAAGATGACATGCCGACCATTCAAGATCGCTCTTTGAATGTTCAGGTTTATCGTCAGCTCGGTGAGCGCGAAGTTCGTAATGAGCTTGATGTTGCTTCTGTAGTGAACAATAAGCTGCACATCATCGAGTGTAAGACCAAAGGTATGCGAGATGATGGCGATGATACCTTGTACAAGCTGGAATCGCTCAGAGACCTGCTAGGTGGCCTACAGGCCCGTGCAATGTTGGTGAGCTTCCGCCCTCTTCGTCATAATGACATCACACGAGCAGAAGATCTTGGCCTAGCATTGATTGGCCCTGACGAATTAAAAGATCTTAAAACACATCTCGCGGCATGGTTTACCGCTGCCGGTGGTGATGAAGATTTGGAGTGCTAATTTAAGAAACTCGAACATATCGAATTCTCAAAAAACAAAAAGGCGAATGACCGCTTAAGTCACTCGCCTTTTTTGTACCCGTAACGATTATGCCAATCGTAGTAAATGACTTATATCCACTACCCCGCCCGTATTGACAAGGTCTAAACTTTACAGCATCTAGATGTTCACAAGGTTTAGAGCTCACAAGGTCTACGTTTACAAAGTCTAAAGCTCGCAAGGTAAAAAGCTCAAAGGACTTGTAAACACCCAAAAAAATGGCCACATCATTCGATGTGGCCATTTTCAAAATTTGAAGTCGTTTTGGGACTTAAAGCACTTGAAAACTAAAAGTACTGTTACGACTCAAAGCATTTTACGAGCAGCTTCTACAACCACTTTGATTGAGCGCGCTTCCGTTACTTTTAGTGTCTCGTGATCAGGTATCTCTTTTTGAGTACGGTTGATGATCACACCAGCAACACAACCTGCTTTCAAACCAGAACTTGCACACATTGTTAGTAGCGTTGCAGATTCCATTTCGAAGTTAAGAACACCCATGTCTTGCCATTCTTGCATAGAACCTTGGAAACGCTTAACCACGCGACCAGAGAACGTGTCGTAACGCTCTTGACCTGGGTAGAAAGTATCACTTGAAGCGGTTACGCCCATGTGAACTGCTGCGCCTGATTCTTCAACTGCTGCTTTCATTGCTGTAGCAACTTCGAAGTCAGCAACTGCTGGAAACTCCATAGGAGCGAAGTGTAGGCTAGCGCCGTCTAGACGAACAGAACCCGTAGAAACAATCATGTCACCCACGTTTACGTGAGGTTGGATCGCACCAGTCGTCCCAACACGTAGGAAAGTACGAACGCCAAGCTGAGCAAGCTCTTCAACTGCGATAGAAGTAGATGGGCCGCCGATACCTGTTGAACATACAACAACTGGCTTACCGTCTAGCTCTGCGCGATAAAGCGTGTATTCACGGTGACTCGCAAGAAATACGGGATTCTCCATCTCTTCTGCAATTTTTTGCACACGAGCAGGATCACCAGGAATGATCGCAAGAGTAGCACCGTTAAGATCTGCTTCAGTAACACCTAAGTGGAAAACAGCTTGAGACATAGTTCGCTCCTTTTGGCTTATTGGGCTTTTTACCCTTATTTAAGCTCATAGTAAATTCGTGGGGTACGAACACACTCTAACCAAGCTCATAATGAAATGAAGTGACGAACATCACACCAATGATCGCAACAACACTTCAGGTTTCACGAAAAACCGATTGGCATCACAAAAATAAGCAATCAGAACGGCTGCGTTGCATACTAATGAGACAAAAAGCGCCTTTAACGTATGACCGCTAAAGGCGCTTTTATGCGAGATGCTTCTTATATAAGACGCTTTTAAAATTAAGAGCGTCTATGTCTGAGAGCTGAACTTAATCCGCTTTAGACTTGAATCGAAGCAGGCGCAGTGCGTTGAGTGTCACCAGTGCTGTCGCGCCACTATCTGCAAGAACGGCAACCCAAAGCCCGGTAATACCAAGCAAACTGGTCACCAAGAACACACCTTTCAAACCGAGCGCTAGTGCTACGTTTTGACGAATGTTATTCATGGTCGCTTGCGACAATTCAATCATCGCGGGCAGCTCAGTTAAACGGTTGTGAGTCAGTGCTGAATCTGCCGTTTCAAGCGCAACATCAGTACCACCACCCATAGCAATACCGACATTCGCCGTTTTCATTGCTGGCGCATCGTTGATGCCATCACCGACCATAGCAACGTGTGACTGTTGAGATAACTCTTCAACATAAGACACCTTGTCACTTGGAAGCAGGCTCGCTTTATATTGCATACCAATTTTGCTGCTGATCGCTGCTGCGCTTCGTGGGTTGTCCCCTGTGAGCATGATAGATTGAATACCCAAGTCATTAAGTCGTTCAATCGCAAGCTTAGCGTCACTACGTAACGTATCTTGCCAAGCAATCAAACCAATCACAGTCGTAGCTTGTTCTGTTGACTCTTCTAGATCTTTAAGCTCAAGAGCAACCACAACCGTCTTGCCCTCGCCTTCCAATGCTTCTACCTGAGAAACCACATCGGGTCCAAGAGCAAACGTGACTTTAGACGGTGATAAAACCTGATACTTAACACCATCGACATCGCCTTCAACACCGCTACCAATGAGCGCTTTCTTGTTGTGTGACTCAGGGATCTCAACATTCAGCTCTTTAACTTTAGCGACAAGCGATTGCGCCAAAGGATGAGTCGAACCAACTTCAATCGCCCCAACTACACGAAGCATCGCGTCTTGTTTCCAACCTGATAGAGGTTGAATATCCGTAACCTGAGGCTTGCCTTCAGTCAGCGTACCTGTCTTATCAAAGGCAATCGTTTGAATTTTCCCTAACTGCTCTAGTGCCGCGCCGCCTTTAATTAATGCGCCACGTTTCGCCGCTGCTGCTAAACCAGAAGTAATTGCAGCAGGTGTTGAGATAACCAACGCACACGGACAAGCAATCAACAATAGAGCTAGACCTCGGTAAACCCAGGTTTCCCAAGGCTGCGCGAACAGCAATGGTGGGGTGATGATGACCAACAGAGCCACCAACATCATTAGTGGTGTGTACCAGCGGCTAAACTTATCGAGGAAACGTTCAAGCGGTGCTTTACGAGATTCTGCTTCTTCAATCAAGTGAAGAATACGGTCGATCGCATTCTCACCCTGTTTTGACGTGATGGTGATACGAACGACTTTATCGACCACCACAGCACCGGCCATGATGCTGTTGCCTGCTATATGTTCGACAGGAACAGACTCACCCGTTAGCGCACTTTCATCAAAGCTCGCAGCGTCGGTAATAAGTTGACCATCAGCAGGTAAACGAGAACCCGCTGCCACTTCAATCACGTCACCAGGAGCAAGTTCACTTACTGCAACGTCAACACGGTCGCCGTTGATAATCTTGGTGGCATTTTCTGGCACCAATGCCATTAAGGCTTGAACACCACTTCTTGCTCTTGATGAAGCAAATGCCTCTAGACGCTCACCAATCAAAAACAGTAACAGAACCATCGCAGCTTCAGCGGTTTCGCCAAGGTATAAAGCACCGAGCGCGGCAACACTCATTAAGGTTTCGATTGCAAACGGCGTACCTGAACGTGCCAACTGAACTGCTTTCTTGGCCACTGGATACAAACCAAGCAAACAGGTTACGGTAAACAAACCTTCACTTAGTTGAGGATAAATACTTTTCAACAGTGCTGCGAAGAGCATTGCGGCTGCAATCGCTATAATTTCTAAATTAGGTTGGATATGAGCTTGCCAAAAAGTCTCGGGGTGCTGTTTTTCTTTTTTAGAACCAACTTCCGAAAGAGGGAAGCCCGTTTTGATAGAGACCTGTTCAATGGTGTCGGCAAGACTTTCATTGTCGAATTTCACAACTAGCTTTTCGGTGGCAAAGAGAACTTTGGCTTGAATAACACCTTCAATGTTACTAACGGCTTTCTCTATTTTTTTAGCACAAGCTGGGCAGTCCATTCCTGAGACCAACCAACTTTTAGAAAATTGGGCATTTAAAGTTTGAGTAGAGGACTGACTGTCTTCTTCTCCACTGTCTGAACCACAACAATCATCTCCTGACGATGAAGACGCAGTAGCAGAAGAGCTGCAACATGAAGATGAAGTACCTGCTGCGGTAATGCTTGAAATTTTAGGGCTAGAGCAACTTGCTCCAGTCGCTTGTGGTTGAACGTCCACTTTTGTTGAGCGGCACGCTGCGTGTTTTGCGCACATAATGTATCTCCTTAATACTCAAAAGCCTTGAGGTTATTGCTCACTCATGAGCAACAGAACCTTAAGTACAACAAAAGTATAAACCTTGGAGACTACTCCAAGGTCAAGAACAAATTGTCCAAGACCAAGAAGAAATTTACAAACCAACTAATCTATATTGGAGTGTCGCTGTTATTGCGACTTGAGCTCTTTACACTCTTCTCTGTTCGACGATACATCATCAATAAGAACGGCATCATGTGAACAGAATGGTTGTGTATTCAAGCTGACTATCGACACATCGTCTTCTACAGGATCAACTTGGGAACCTTGCATAAGCTCGGCAATATGATAGCGAAGCACTAGGGTACCGAGTATTCCGAACAAAACATTGCCCAAGGCTTGCCCATACAGCACACCCAATGCGCCATACCATTGCGAGCCTAAGTAAACGAACGGCAATGTACCGAGAGTGGCTTTACCCAGATTCAGTGCTGTCGAGTAAAGCGGTTTACCTAGATTATTAAAAGACGTGTTGGCAACAAACAGTGCGCCGTTGAAGGTGAAGGTCAACGCTACATAGGTACAGAATGCGGCAACAATAATTGCTGCATCACCTTGTAGGCTAAAGCCTTGGATCACATAGTCTTGGACAAAGTATAAGAGAATACAAACGGCGATGGTGTACGCCGTAGTAACCAACAATGAGTTGTTGAGTGTTTCTTTTACTCTGTCCATTCGTTCTGCACCAAAGTTTTGCCCAATGATAGGGCCCACAGCGCCAGACAAAGCAAAGATAACCGCAAAACAAACCGGCGTCAGACGACCTATCACAGCAAAGCCCGCGACAAAATCCTCTCCGTATTGTGCAATCCCCGTCGTTACAATCGCATTACCGATAGGCGTTGCGGTATTGGTGATAATAGCAGGCAGCGCAATAGCCAATATTGGTCGAATATTAATGCGCCATTGTACAAGAGAAGGGGGAGCCACCAGCTGGTGACTGCGAATCAAAGGGTAAAGCGAGAAAAAGAGCACCGAAAAACGAGCAAAGACAGAAGCGATAGCCGCCCCTTCGATGTTCCAACCAAAACCAAAAATAAACAAAGGGTCGAGAATCGCGTTAACAATGCCGCCCGACAAGGTCGCCCACATCGAACGTTTGGCATCCCCCGCGGCTCTCAAGCCTGCACCCGCAGCCATCGCTAGCGCTAGAAATGGCCCGCTTGGCAATAAGATCTGCAGGTAAGCTTGCGCCCGCTCTGCGGCCACCCCCTTTGCACCAATCGCAGCAAGCAGCTCTGGGATATAGGCGAACATCACCGCAGTAATCGTCAAACTGATGACAAAAGCGGTCAGCATAATACTCGTGGCGAGGTTTCGAGCGTGTTCTTGATTCTTTGAACCAATAGCTTTGGAAACCAACGCACCCATAGCAATAGAAGTACCGATCGAAACGGAGGTAGAGAAAAATGTCAGTGTGCCTGCAAAACCAACAGCCGCGGCCAATTCGACTTGTCCCAACATACTGATGAACAACATATCGAGTAAATCGACCACGAATAACGCCATCAAACCAACAGAGCCAGCCCCCGACATCACCAATATGTGGCGCATCGTTGAACCTTCTACAAACTTCGCAGTTTGATTTGACATGAAACCTCCAAAAGTTGGAACACCACAAAATAAAGCTCTATAAGCTAGTCAGCCACAAACTAGGGGATCGACAAAAATGATCCACCAAGAAAAGCTCTACAAAGAAAAAAGGCGCTAGTGCGCCTTTTCAATTGAGGGTATTGAGAAAAATAATCGTTCTTAACACACCACTATACATGATGTTTAAAACTATACCTGATGTTTAAAGCATTCATCTAAGTTCTTGCCGATTGCTCTCAAAACATCGGTTCGAGTGATCATTCCCACTAGCTTTTTGTTATCGAGTACTGGATAAGCTTTGGGTTTTCCAACTTGCATCATATCTGCCAATTCAATAATGGATAATTCTGGTGATACCGAGAGAACTTCTTGGTACATACAATCACCTACAATATGCGTGTCTTGGCAGAAATAGCTCACCTTCACTAACTTCTCGAGTAAATCTTGTTCAGAAAGGAAACCAATCACTTGTTCATTATCATCAATGACTGGACCACCCATATGATGGCTGCGCATTACTCTGTCTAACGCGAGACTTAACGGCATATCAGGAGTGAATGTCACAACCTGCGGCGTCATGTAATCTTTCACTTTAATAGAATGCATTGCGTTCTCCCTAAAATACGTTTTGTTATCGATTTTTCTATCGTGTTACCTTAATTGTTGTCTAAAATCTTGATTTTACTAAATGGATTTCAACAATTTTATTGATAGGCAAAACCTACCAAAGCAAAAAACGAGGTAACAAAAGGCTTGCACGCATGCCTATGAAGCAAAAATTTAAACACCGCTTACAAACTCTTACCTTTGATTCCTCCCATAAGCTAGCCTGAATACATAAATACTGTAACCTTCATCACACTAATAATAAAAAGCTCAACTTAGGTAATTTATGCAACACGACAACAACATGTACGCGTATGTTTATGCAGACAACGAAGGTACAGAGAACACACTTATCGCTACTGTCGACAACCAAGAAAAGCCCCTAATCTCAAGCTGTTTTAATGAGATAAAGCGCATGTCTAACTTAGCTATTGATCTTGCAGCAGAACACAACTTGAAAGTGAAACTGGTTAAATACGGAAGAGAACAAGAGATCGACTTCGGCCTATTCCTAAAATAGCGCACTCATAACGCATGTCTTGTTCGGCAAGCTTAAGCAGCATGGTCAACAGCACAGAACACCGTTGAATAACATGTTATGAGTAGGCAATCACCTTGACAATGATTGCCTACTTAATTCAACAGCGAATACCGACCACGGTAAATATACGAAAAAGGCCAGCATTCGCTGACCTTCTCATTCACGATTTCAATCGCTATACGTTATTTGCTAGCTCTTAACGACTGGCTAGTAGCTACTAACGAGTGCAATAGGCTTCCCACAAACGCGCTGCCTTTGAGTAAGCTTCAGCCTTATCGTGCGTTTCTGCGAATAAAATTGCCGTCATACTATCCACAACACTATTCGCCATCAGCTCCATCTCATCTTCCGGTGTACCCAGTACACATTCAGAAGGTAGAGGCAGCTCAGCATTCATCGTGCCTTCCCAGTAGAAAGATTCCACCTTTTCAGGAGAACTCATCCAGACAGTTTGGCTTACCTTGGGGTTGTATTCTGATTCGCCATTCATGCCTTTAAATGAAATCACCGAGTGGGATTTATTGCCAATCACATGCTCAACTTCTGCATGAAGCTGTGGGAATCCAGGGTGAAAGCTGCCACGCAAGCCTAAACGTCCACCACCAGGGTTCAATGCACGAACAACGGTATTAATCGGAGTTCTCAGTCCATAACGATGTTTCCAACCAATCATAGTTTGAGCTTGTGGGGCGAAGTTCGCCAAAGGCAAGTAAGCAATACCATCGGCTTCTAGAATCTGCTTTGCGTCTTGCGGATCTTGCGCGCTGCGAACGCCGACACATTCTAAATGCGTTTCGGCATGCGTACGACCACTGGGTTTGTCCATGTAGCCATGCATTAATACTTTATAGCCGTTGTCAGCTAGAATTTTTGCTGCCAACAGGTTCCAAGGCTTTCCACTGGCGTTATCGTTACGCTTACCTGCATAACACGGCCAATCGATATCAGCACCTAAGTCTGGCACTC
Organism: Vibrio sp. 10N.247.310.17; assembly: GCF_041466605.1. Classification (NCBI taxonomy): domain Bacteria; kingdom Pseudomonadati; phylum Pseudomonadota; class Gammaproteobacteria; order Vibrionales; family Vibrionaceae; genus Vibrio; species Vibrio sp. 10N.247.310.17. The sequence goes on from NZ_JBFSTC010000003.1 coordinate 121,885, forward strand.
GAGATTGAAACGCTTTTACAAAGCCTGCGATTTCTTCATTGGTTTCATTCTGCACACGAATCAACATCAGTAGCATAGCCATTTGGTCGTCACCGACCTCTCCGCTTAAATACTCATCCATGATGCGGTAGGCTTGTTCGAACGACAAAGGCTTACGACCTCTTTCCCCTCGTCCAACTGTACGAATACACTCTAAAATACTACTCATTGATTGTTTATTCTCTTCCGTTGATATCAATAAAATTCGAATACGTTTTCGATTCTATGACACCCGCAGTTCATTGCAAAGCGATTCAGGTGCTAGCGTGCTAATTACCAATACACTGATTGGTATTCTAAAAGTAAACTTACTGGTGTAAAATTAGAGTATGCAATGCTAACCGCGACATATTGAGTAATATCCAGATGACGGTAAAAAAAACACTAAGCCAAAGAAAACGCGAATCTATCGTGGCCGCTGCCATCGCAGAGTTTACCGAGCATGGCTATAAAGCCACCAGCATGGATAAAATATCGAGCCGCGCGGAAGTATCAAAGCGCACGGTTTACAATCACTTTGCGAGTAAAGAACTGCTACTGGATGAGATTTTAGACAGCATTTGGAGCAAAACACTCGCAGCGACTCAGTTCCCCTATCAAGCCGAACAACCGCTAGATGAACAACTTACCTCTATAGCCAACCAAGAACTTGAGCTTCTCGAGTCTGAAGGTTTCATCGACTTATCTCGCGTACTGTTCTCTGAATATTTTCATAACGCAGAACTCGCGCATCAAGCGATGGAAAAATATTCTCAAGCAGAAAGCGGCCTGACGACTTGGATCAAAGCGGCATTGGCTGATGGGCGTTTGGTTGAACTCGACCCATTGTTTGCATCCACTCAGTTTATCGCCCTGCTGAAATCTTTTGCATTTTGGCCACAGATCATTGGTCATGCGCCCTCTCCTGATAAGCAGCACAAGCAAATAATCATTAATTCCAGCGTCGAGATGTTCCTTAAACAGTACCAAGCGTAATAAAAGTTGAGCTCTGCTAAGTTTTGTTGGGTTTAATTAGAGATGCGTAAACGAGTGATGTATCATGCGCTCGTTCTACGCTTTCCTGTTTAGCGGTTGCAGAATGTGATTCATACCAACCTTAATTCGGACACAAAGACCAATATTCCATGCCAAAGTTGATAAGCAAAATTTGGGTACATGCTTTTATGCTATTCGCTATGTTAGTGGCCACCGTCAGTGTGGACAGTATCGCGAACGCCAATGCTATGCAGGTAACTCAAAATCTATCAACCTTATCGCTAAACACCGATTCCTCATTCGACACCAGTGACTCATTCCCATATTCCAGCGCGCAACCCAATGTAGAACACCACTGCTGTGGCTCTGTATGCTTGCTTAAAATGCCACCGTTGATTGTGTCAGAGTCTTTTGATACCCAAATTGGTTCATTGGCTTTGATCGAGAAAGAGCCTTCACACAAGGCAATCATGTCGCCACAAGCTCCTTATCGCCCTCCTATTTCTTAATTGTTTGTCCCTGTTTGGCAACGCTTGCCAACGTATTACTAATACAGCTCTATCGCTGTAAACAATGACATCCAAATTTAGGAAATAACACATGAAAAAGCTATTTAGCCTATTCGCAGCTCTGATCATGAGCGCCTCAATTAATGCCGCTCAGTTTGAAGAAGGTACTCACTACAAGATCCTCGACGTAGCGAAAGCAGATAAGCCAGTCGTTACCGAATTCTTCTCGTTTTACTGCCCTCATTGCTACAAATTTGAAGGCGTCATTGAGTTCCTTAAACAAGATCTACCAGAATCAGCAAGCTTTCAAAAAGTGCACGTAGCGTTTATGGGCAACGACATGGCTGTGCCTATGGCAAAAGCTTACGCGACCATGATTGCACTCGACGCTGAAGACAATATGGTTCCAGCAATGTTCGCCAAAATTCACGAGAAGCAACAGACTCCAAGAAACGAAGCGGAACTGCGCCAGATCTTCATTGATAACGGTATCGATGCGAAGAAGTTTGATGCGGCCTACAACGGTTTCGCAGTTAACTCAATGCAGAAGCGTTTTGATAAGCAGTTTGATGCGAGCACATTAACTGGCGTTCCAGGCGTATTAGTTAACAACAAATACATCGTAAAACCGGATCAAATCAAGAGCTACGAAGAGTACAACCAACTGGTGAATTACCTTCTAACGCTTTAATCAAAAGCAATAATCTTTAAAACCTCCAAAGCCAGCGACCTGTTCGCTGGCTTTCTTGTCTATACGAATGAAGTGAACGCGCGATGGCACGCTCGAAGATCATTCAGATCGCCCTTGAATACACGTCAGAATCACTGTTCACTGGCATCCGTCGTTATTTCTCATATACTGCACCCTATTACGTCATCCACTACTCTGTAGTACTCAAAATATTAGTACTCGAACATTGGGCACCTTTATGATTATTCTGACCACTAACTTTGGCGACATCGAAATTGAACTTAACCTTGAGAAAGCGCCAGTAAGTTCAAAAAACTTCCTTAAATACTGCCAAGAAGGCTTCTATGAAGGCACCACATTTCACCGTGTGATTGAGGGTTTCATGATTCAAGGTGGTGGACACACTATCGACATGACAGAGAAGCCAACACACGCACCTATCGTCAATGAAGCAAATCGTGGACTAAAGAACGTGATTGGCTCAGTGGCAATGGCTCGTACAGACGCACCACACTCAGCAACGGCGCAGTTCTTTATCAACCTTGACGACAATGATTTCCTTGACCATACCGCGACCAGCAACGCAGGTTGGGGTTACGCAGTGTTTGGCAAAGTATCGGCAGGCATGGACGTGGTCAACAAGATTGCGCTTGCACCAACCACTACTCGCTGGGGACACGAAGATGTACCTTGCGAAGATATTGTGATTACCAAGGTCACGATTCGCGATTAATTCAAAATTAGCAGTCAATTCGCTTTTTTATCAAATAACGAAGCAATGTTGGTGCTAATTGCATCGGTATTAGTTACGATGACAATAGTTGTAATGTCATCATAAGAATTAGGTACTGACGAATGTCACAAGAATTTGATAGACAAAATAGCTTTGGTTGGATGATCAACGTGATCGCCAATAAAGCGAGCAAAGATTTCGACACAGAATTGAAAGAACATGGCTTAACCATTGCGCTCTGGCCAACCTTGATGTGCCTATGGGAAGAGGAAGGTATTACTCAGCGTGATATCGCGGCAAAGTCCAAAGTCGAGAATTCGACAACGACACGAACATTAGACAAGTTAGAAAAGCTTGAACTGGTTGAACGCAGAGCCGATCCAAACAGTCGTCGTTCTTTCAGAATCTACTTAACGGAAAAAGGGAAAGCACTCGAAGAACAGTTGATTCCAATCCCTACTCGTTTAAACAAAGAACTGATGAATGAGTTGGACGCTGAAGAACAACAACAGATGATCAAGCTACTTCAAAAGATGGTCGCAGCAATCTGATCTTACTGTGACCGGAGCTTACTGCTAGTACATGCTTAATGAGCTATAAACATGCGCTAACGAGCACTCGGCCTTGCGCCGAGTGTTTTATTTTCGTCTCGACCATTTGATATAACAAAATAACGAACCAATAATTACCGCTCCGCCTAGTAGCTTTTGCATCTCAACCGTTTCACCCAACACGCTGACACTCAATAACAATGTCCACACTGGCTCAAGAATCATGATCAATGCCGCCACTTCCATGTTCACGGAGTGCTGACCGACAGTTTGCAATAAGTAACGGATCGATGTCGCGACAACCGCTGAGACGATAAACCAGAATATTAAGGTTTGAGTTATTTCAAACTCTGGTTGAGCAGTCATCGAAGCAAACGCTAACCCACTAACACCCACCACAAAAAGCTGAACGCAGATTGAAGCTATAGGTTTGACATTAGTAATCACTCGCTTATTCATCACAAAGTGAACCGAAAGCAACATCGATGCTAATAGGAAATAGATCTGACTCTGCTCAACGTGCCAGCCGTTAGTTAGGGTCAGTAGCAACATACCGATAATCGCAATTGGAAATGACATCCAAAAGGCGCGATTAGGCTTAACTCGAAATATAATCCAAGAGACAAACGGCGCGATGATCATGGCTAAGCTCATGATAAACGCTCCTTCCGACAAACTTTCCGTCATCGATACCGCAAATACCCATACTTGCAATGAAGCAGACAGCAACAAGCCAACGCCGCAAAGAGAAAGTACCTGCTTAAGCGAAAGCTTACGAATGTGATGAATACAAAATGGCAAAAGAATCAAACTCGCGACGAAGAATCGCACACCAATGAACACTGGCCCAGGCATTTCTAACACCACCAGCTTAGATGCAATCCATCCAATCCCAGCTAACAGGGTAGCAAATAGGAGATAAAGCTCTCCGCGCATCGCTTTCATCATCTTACTTGGTCCAATAACAAAAAAAGCAACCCGACTCTGCAAGGTTGCTTTTTATAAACATTCAACAGGATCGAGATATTATCTCAATACTCTGCTTCAGGCAGCTATTTTTAGCCTGCGTATTTTGGGTAATCCGTTAAACCTTTTTCAGCACCACCAAACAATGTGTTTGGATCGTGCGCTGCTAGTGGGTAACCATTTTGAATACGAGCGGGTAGATCCGGGTTTGCGACGAATGGACGACCGAAACCAACCATATCAGTTACGCCTTCAGCAACCGCTTTTTCACCGCGCTCGCTGTCGTATTTACCTGCGTAAATAAGCACGCCATTGTAAGCTTTACGAACCGCTGCTTTAAACGCTTTTGGCGTTTCAGGTGCGTCGTCCCAATCGACTTCTGCAACGTGCAGATAAACAATGTTGTATAGGTTAAGTAGCACCGCCGCCGCTGTGTAAGTCTCTACTGGCGTAGCGTCAACCGTACCATTCAACGATGTGAACGGAGCAAGGCGAACACCTACACGGTCAGCACCAATCGCTTCGACCATAGCTTCAACCACTTCACCTAGGAAACGTAAACGGTTTTCAATTGAGCCACCGTATTCGTCAGTGCGGTTGTTTGCTTCAGAGTCGATGAATTGGTTAATCAAGTAACCATTCGCGGCGTGAAGTTCGATACCATCAAAGCCCGCTTCAATCGCGTTCAAAGCCGCTTGGCGGTATTGACCAACCACGTTTTTGATGTCTTCTTTCGTCATCTCACGAGGTTCAACCACATCCACAAAACCCGGCTCATCAGTGCCATTATCGATGAATACTTTTACGTTTTCTGCTTTAAGTGCAGAAGACGAAATTGGTTGTTCACCACCAATGTTGTCTGGGTGTGTTACACGGCCTACATGCCAAAGTTGAGCGAAGATAACGCCCTCTTTTTCATGTACTGCATCGGTGACTTTTTTCCAACCCGCAATCTGCTCATCAGAGTAGATACCCGGAGTCCAAGCGTAACCTTGACCCATAGGTGAAATTTGTGTGCCTTCAGCGATAATCAAACCTGCAGAAGCGCGTTGAGCGTAGTAAGACGCCATCATATCGTTTGCTGAATTGCCAGGTTGCGTTGCGCGAGAACGCGTCATCGGTGGCATAACAATACGGTTTTTAAGTTCGATACTACCAAGTTGAATTGGTTGAAATAGTGCGTTTGTCATTGTTATATCCTCGATTAACCTAGTTGAATCAGTTCGATTTGGTAGCCATCTGGGTCTGTGATAAATGCGATGTGCGTTGAGCCACCTTTTACTGGCCCCGCTTCACGAGTGACGTTGCCACCCAGTGATTTGATCTTGTCGCATGCGGCGTAAATATCTTCCACACCCAATGCCAAATGACCAAACGCGCTGCCCATCTCGTACTCGTTAGTATCCCAGTTGTACGTTAGCTCGATAGTCGTGCCGCCTTGTTCGTAGCCAACAAAAACCAATGTGTAGCGGTAGTCGTTGTTTTCGTGGCGTTCAAGCTCTTTCATGCCTAATACTTTGGTGTAGAACTCGATAGACTTGTCTAAATCAGCAACTCGGATCATTGTGTGTAGGAATTTCATATTTCACCCTTATTGGCACCACAAGCATTGCGCCGTTATGATTTTGAGTGGAGGTTATCCACTAATCTCTGAGTGAAATAATACGATTCAGCGAGGAATTAATGAAATTATCAAAAATTCTCAATGTGATAATTTTTTGTTATGAACCTTATGACTAGCACGAACTCAATGACACAAAAAAGGGAAGCCAATGCTTCCCTTCGAGTTAGACTCTCAATTAAAACCGCAAACGCCTATCTTTAAGCGTCTTCGACATCGCATCTGATGTACTGATGACTTGTTCTCGGAACCATTTATGAGCAGGGTCATTATTCTGCTTCTTTAACCAAATCAAATAGTGAGATATAGGCTGATATTCAAAAGGTGGCTTAAACAACTGTAAACCTAGCCTTTCTTGAAACTGCACAGCCATAGATAAAGGCACTACGGTGATGTAATCCGATTGGCTACATAGCAAGATATTACTGAACAGTGATCGGCCGTGAAACACGATTTTACGCTTAGATAAATCCAATGATGTGTAGTGATTTAAACTGCGAACTTTCCGCCGTGTTCTATCTAATACGGCATGCTTTTCATTCATGAATTGCGCTTCGCTGATTTCACCTTGGATTCTCGGGTGATCCTCTCTACACACAATAACAAACTCGCCTTCATATAGAGTTTCACTAACAATGCTTGGGTGTTCAGGTACCACAATATCGATCATTGCATCGAACTCTTGAGTCAAAAGGTCTTCGTAAATACGCTCATCACTGTCTGGTTGGTCAAAGACTTCTAGCGATAGATTTTGATTAGGAAGCGCAGCAAAACTATTGAGTAAAATCCACTGTAAGTGCTCAGGTGCAGAAATCACAAACTTACGTTCAGAGGATTGTTCATCAAAATTAGCCATCGACTGAAATACATCATTCAATTCATGAATCGGCGTTTTGATTTGTTCATACAAACTTTGAGCATAAGAAGTAGGCGTAACACCTCGTCCTTTACGAACAAAAAGCTCTTGGCCTATCTCTTTTTTCAGTCGTGCCAATGCGGTACTAATGGTCGATTGATTGGTGCTGAGTTGATCCGCAGCTTTACTCAAACTGCCCTGCTCCATCACCGCAGAAAACACAGCAAGTAGGTTGAAATTGGGGATTTCGTTGCTCATATATCATTACTCGTTAGGCGACCATAAACACCATGCTATCGTAAAAACGATTAAATATCGTCAATAAAAACATTTATTAAAGGTATAACGCATCGATTATTTTGCTAATAAATAGCATATTAACCAGACTTTACTCACACTCATCAACCCTCAATAAATCTTCATATAGTGAGACAATAAAGCCATCCCTTCTCCGTAAGCCCTTTAATAATGGGGCGTACTTCATGCAACGCGCTTTGAAATCACAATATTGTCTCAAATTACATGACACTGAGTTTCCGTTCGGTACATATACATTCCTTTTGTGAATACTACAATGGCACCAAAATAATGACCCTCGGTATCAATATGAAAAACACTAAAATAATTTCCCTACTCTTAAGCGGTGCGGCTATCGCTTACTCTGGTTCTGCGCTGGCTGAAAAGGAACAACTCTCAGTTCAGGAAGCCGCAAAAAAATCGGCTAACCCGGTATCTGACGTATGGATGCTAATCACTCAGAATGATTACACCTTTCTTGAGAAAGAAGATGGCCACCATGAAATGCAAAACCGTTTCAGCTTTCAACCAGTAATGCCTGTTCCTATCATGGATGGCGAATGGAACTTGGTGAACCGTCTGGTAGCCAACCACTACAGTTCACCAGGTGACCGTGAAGACGGTGATTTCTTTGAAGGTCGTACAAATGGCATGGGAGACACCGTCTTTCTATCAATGGCAGCGCCTAACCGTGATGACGGCTGGATTTGGGGTGTTGGTCCAACGGTGATCATGCCAACTGGTACTGATGGTTTAACCCAAGATAAATGGCAAGTAGGCCCTGCGGCAATGGTCGCTCGCCTTGGTAAAGAAACCGGTAACCCAGCAAGTATTGAAAGCTGGAACGTTGGTTTCTTAGCTCAGCAATGGTGGGATGTAGGCGGTAGCGACAGCGTTACTGAATCAACCAATCAAGCGGACATCCAGTACTTCTTAAACTATCGTGTCAGCAACACCGCGTTAATTGGTATGACGCCTAATATTCAAATTGATTGGACAAAAGATGGTTCCGACCAATTTACTGTACCTGTCGGGTTAGGCTATATCGATATGTTTAAGATTGGACCGATGCCTGTTCGTTGGGGTGTAGAACTTCAATATTACGTAATGAAACCAGACGCAAATGTTAATACGACCAATCCAGCTGAGTATGTGCCATATGCACCAGATTGGAACCTAAAATTCTTTATTGCTCCTGTTACATTAAACCCGTTCAAATAATCGATTAAAATCCTCCCTAGAGCTGGTCTAATTTATTCAATATTTTAGGCCAGCCTTTTTAGTACTTTTCATCGACTTCTATGATCCAAACCAAGTTAATGAACAATGTTTTCTATCTGTATATGAGCCTTTTCAAATAAATCACTTTACCGATTTAGAGTTATAACTACTAATCGTAATTACGATATTATCAAATCGTAATTCTGGGTAGATACTGGTCAAAACTCTTTCTATTATCCTGCTAACAAATCAATCACCAGCCCAAATAGAAAACTGACAAATGTTTTACTTTGGTATGTCAATTGTCATGGAAGAGCCCCTCGATTGTCGAGGTAATACACGTAATAAAAACAGTCGCTAGAAAGCCGCGCGAATATTAATTCGAACGCTTCATAGCCATTTCATTTACGTCTGCTGACAAATAATAAAGATTGATTTGTAGAGAAGCATATTCGCTTCTTGATACCGAGAATCGGTTGTCTGGACTGTGCAATATCACTTTAAATATCATCTATTACTTTTGTTTATTATGGGCACTAATCTACCCACATAATAGACATCTACTTTCTAAGATGTCATTAAAGGTGACTTCTAGGCTGCAAATTCTCTCTTCTTATTGATGTAGGTTGAGATATGAACTTTATAAAAATCATTTTCCAGAAAATCTGGGCCGTTGTGATGGTCTTGATTAAATTCTGCCTGTTTATGGCGGTAATGTTTGCTGGTGCATGGGCTCTTGCACCGTTAGGCACTATCCATTCTAAAGACATCGACATGTCTCAATTCAACAATCATCCCAATGAAATGATGATGAACTTCTTCCAGATGGAGTACTTCTCTGGTTACTTGTTCTCGGTGACCATTGCTGTGGTATTAGCCGGTGTTTACGGCATGTGGCAGTTGCATGAACTGGGTGTGCATAAAGCAAAAGAACACAAAAGCGCTCACGTACAGATCGTGTTTGCACTGTCACTTTGCGGGCTCTTCATCAGCAAAACATTCTGGGTTATCGCCTTGGTTATCGCGCTAGCGAACTGGAAACATATTGGTCAATCACTGAGTGATGTCATTCGCCGTGGTGTGCAGCCTAAACAAGACGCGACCAATTCAGAGGCAGCCGCAGTCCACGTATCACCTGAAAAATCGGCAACAGAGCCGTCTCAAACACAACAGTCTCCAGTAGAACCGTCTTCAGAAGCTCAGCCTTCAAAAGAACAGGCTTCAGAAGAAAAGACTCCAACAAAACCATCCCCTACAGAAAAAGAGGTCGCATAATGAAAGAGATGATGATTCCATACATCCTAATTGTATGGTCACTGTTTGCGACAGGCGCACTGAAGAAGAACTTCAAAAACTACACGTGGGCTGCCATTGGCGGCGTAACGATTCTTGCGGTATTGGCGGTTATTTCTCGCTTGTGGGCGCCGGTTGATTTAACGAACTCAACCACAGTAAAAGCACCACACGCGGTAATGTCGCCTGTATTTGGCCAACAAATTGATGAAATCCATGTTGACCACAACCAACGAGTAAAAGAAAACGATGTACTTTACACACTCGTCGACATTAACTCTGCAGCTGACAAAGCAAAGATCGAATCTGCCATTGTTAAGAAGGAAGAACAGATCAAGCAGATGACACGAGATCTTGAGCGTGCTGAAACATCACCGCAAATCTTTAATGCGCGTGATGTTGAGAAATACGATTCTGACCTACGTGTAATGAACGCTGAACTTAATTCATTGGTTGCCGATCTTCAAAAAGTGAACTGGGCGCAAGAGAAAAAGACGATTCGTGCTGAGTTTGATGGACAAGTCGCGATTGTCAACATTGCCGAAGGTTCAGTCATGGGCAACATGCACCTTTACAACACCAACAAGAAATTTTTAGAAATGCGAGTTTCTGATCAAACTTACGGATATGTTCAAAAAGGCGATTTCGCAGAGTTTTTCGTTGATGCATACCCAGGTCACGTGTTCAGAGCAAAAGTACACAGCTTCACAACCGGTACTGGCGAAGCGGCTATTTCTCCATTTCAAGGCCCACAGAGTGTTGGTCAACACGTTGTAAGAAATAGTAACGGATTAGGCCGTACCATCGTTCTTGAGATCATCGAACCAGAAGGTTTCGATATCCCAATTGGTGCGGCTGGTGCGGCTTGGATTTCTGCTGAGAAACCGCATCCGTTCTGGGGCTTCATTGATGTTATCGGTGCAGCAACAGTTCGCCTGCAATCTTACAAGTCTTACTTAGGAGCTTGGTAAGCACTTAGATAATCGAAAATATTACTTTTAGTTCTTTAAGAAATGCCCTAGTTTTCAGGGCATTTTTGTATCTATCACAAACCAATCTTCCTAATTTAACCTTCGATACAAATCGAAAAATCAATATAAATAACAACTCAATCATCGTAAAAGCGATATGTCGAAATACTATTAGCGTGTAGATAGCGACCTCTATCCTCTCTATTATTTGAGTCAAGAAATCCAATTCCTGTATCCAAATATAAGGTCACTATCATGACTAATACATTCAAAAAAATGGCTCTTCCTGTTGCTATCGCAAGCGCACTATTTGCTTCTGGCTTTGCATCAGCAACACCTATTGTTGAAGCAACATCAACGGTAGGCCAAGAGCTTCAAACCGCAAATGCAGCTCAATACCAAAACATCGATCTTGATGCACGCTACAAAAGCGAGGTTCTATTCGAACACAAGTCAAACATGTTCTGGGGTAAAGGCGAACGTATCCAGGTTGTTTCTAAAACGGGCGATTCTCTAGCTTACACTGCAGAATCTGACCACGTTCATCCAATCCTAACCAAGCATGGTCGTAAAATGGACCAAGCTATCATCCAAGTAGATGACAATATTTACCTTGGTTACGGCTTCGGTCTAGACACACCAGTCATGATTGAAGGTACTGACGGCATCATCATTGTTGATCCAGGCGAGTCAGTAGAAATGGCTCAATCGGTTAAAGAGCAGTTCCGTCAAATCACAGACAAACCGGTTAAAGCAATCATCTACTCTCACAACCACATCGACCACATCTCTGGCGTGCGTGCATGGGTTACTGACGAAGAAGTAGCATCAGGTGAAGTAAAAATCATCGCTGAAGAAGGCCTAACAGCTGCAGTGGCTAACTGGTCTTCAAACCTAGGTACTCTATTTGGTCACCGCACTTCTTACACAGGTGCTAAGCACGTAGAAGAAGGTGAGCACGGTACAGTAAATGACGGCCTTGGCCCACGCTTCATGCAAGGTGCTATTTCGTTCATCGAACCAAACCTGCTTGTACCAAGCCAAAGCCACATCGAAATCGAAATCGCTGGCGTGAAAATGCACATTGAGAACGTGCCATCTGAAACGAAAGATGAGTTAGTGGTTTACTTCCCAGATCAGAAAATCCTGCACGCTGCGGAAGTACTTCAAGGAGAGAACTTCCCTAATCTTCACACTATTCGTGGTACTAAATTCCGTGACCCATCAATGTGGTTCAAGGGCATCGACGTAATGCGTAAGTTCGACACTGAGATCATGATTAACTCTCACGGTCGTCCAGTTGAAGGTAAAGAAGCGGTAGCTGACGTACTAACGGCTTACCGTGATGCGATTCAATACACGCATGACCAAACTATCCGTTACATGAACAAAGGTATGACGCCGGACGAGCTAGTTGAAGTCGTTAAACTTCCTAAGCACCTTGCTGAGCACCCTTGGTTAGGAGAGCACTACGGTACCGTTGCACATGCTGTTCGTCAGATCTACGTTGGTTACAACGGTTTCTTCGAAGCAGACCCATGGCAATTAGAGCCAATGGCTTACGAGCAACGTGCTAAAGCGTTCGTAGAGATCATGGGCGGCCGTGAGAACATCCTTACGACTGCACAAGCAGCAATTAAGGCTGAAAACTACACATTTGCAGCAGAAATTCTTTCTTACCCAATCACGGTAAACAAGCAAGATATGGAAGCTCGCGAGATGAAAGCACAAGCTTACAAAGCATGGGCTGCAGACCAAGTGAACATCAACTGGCGTAACTGGGCGCTTAACGCGGCGGCTGAACTAGAGAACAAACGTGACTTCTCTAACATGATCAGCTTCGCTTCTGTTGACGTGCTTACTGCGCTACCAAGTAAGCAGATCTTCGACATGATGACTTCAACGCTTATCGCAGAAAACTCGTTAGACGTGAACATGATGCTAACGTACAACTTCTCTGATACGAACGAAGCATTCACTATCGAAATCCGTAACGGTATTGCTCAGTTACACGAAGAAGCAGTAAAAGGCGCAGACGTTCAAATCGACACCACTCGTGCAGTACTGAACCAAATCTTGATTGCGGGTCCAAACGCTCAACAAGTGATTGGTAGCAACCTACAGTCTGGTGCATTCAAGTTCTCGAACGGCGACATCAAAGGCTTCGGTCAATTCATGAGCTACTTCGATAAGCCAATGACTCCAGAAGAGATCATGCTAATCGTTCGTTAATTAGATATACACCAAGCAAAGGCATGCTAAGGATGGCCAGCCGATAACTTAGGGACCTATTGTGGTCCCTTTATCGTTTATTTATTGGTACAGTTCGCAACCTTCACTCAACAATCTCGATCTATTGTTGAAGTAAGAAAACTGCCCTAGTTCGTTTAAGGTTCACACATGCTAAAACGATTTGCTCTCATTCTTTCACTCACATCTTCCCTAACTTTCGCTTGTGGTCTTCACCAAGATACAGGATTTAGTTTAGTGACAGAGCCCGGTTCACTAGAAGTCTTTGGCAACGTCATCACAGCCAGACAAGACGATGAATTCAACAACCTCAATAAACCGGATCATTTTCGACTCTTTGCCATCAAGGCTGCGCTTGCGAAACCCCACCCAAGCAAAATTGAGTTCAACTTATTCGAAGCAATTAAAGGTCATTACAGCCAAGTTAAACTTGAGAAAGGTGTCGATGTGTCAGGTCGAGATACTTTGCCTACAGAGGAAGATCTATTACTGATTACGGAACTCGATGTGTTCGATGCGCTAGCTACTGGCACCATATCTTGGGATCACGCGACACTAAACGGTTTGGTGATCATCAATGGCCCACAAGATAAACGAGAGCAACTTGAAGATTGGCTTAGTGATATTTTTGAAGGGTAGTTGGAATGAATTTAGTGAGAGAACAACGCCATAATCGAACCAGATACGGCTCGATTATGGGTAATTGAAGAGCAGTTAAATTGAAAAACAGTTACGCAGCTTGAGTCGCGATGTTTTTCCGCTGATTTCGAGTCATCAAATGATAAACCACAGGCACAAAGTAGAACGAGATAAGCGTGGTTAACACAGTACCGCCCACAATCGCGACCGCAAACGGAGGCCAGAAACCACCGCCAGCAATGATCAATGGCATAAAGCCGCCCACGGTTGTGATCGTGGTTGAACTGATATGTCGAGTACATGACATCACAGCTTCAACGACTGCATCTACATTGCCGGAGGAAGCCTCTTTATCGAGTTTCAATTCGGTCAGAATCACAATGGCCGCGTTAATCGCTAAGCCCGCAATCCCAAGCATCGCGATGATCACCGTAAAACCAAATGGATAACCGAAGATCCACACCGACAACAACCCTAGCCCACCAGCCAATCCTGCGACCATGAAGATGATGCTGCTCATTCGGAACGAGTTAAACGACATCACCACCACCAACACCATCAATACCACCACGACAGCGACATTCGAGATGAGGCTGTTGACTGAATTATCTCGTTCAGCGGATTCACCACCAAAACCAATCGTATAGCCCGATGGCATCTGATAGCTTTCTAGGCGTTTTTGGAATTCATTGAGCACGGTTTGAGGTAAGACACCCGCTTCAATATAACCCTCAATGGTATTGACACGTTGCCCATTACGGCGGGTGATCGCACCTCGACTTGTGGTCAATTCAAGCTCAGCCAAAGTAGACACATTGATACCCGTAGAATAGACATCTGAGCTTATCGGCAAGCGAATATTACTCAGGTGAGCCAAGTTTTCACGCGCATCATCCGCCACACGAACACGGATTGGTACCGATTCACTGCCCTCAATCACCGAGCCACTTTCACGACCTGTCAGCGTAGTTTGAAGCATGCCAGCAAACTGATTGAGTGAGATACCGTTAAGTTTCGCTGTGTCTTCATCAACCTTCAACCATACCTTCGCCGTGCCTGGTTGCAGCGTTTCCCTTGTGTGCGTGACATGAGGAACACCTGCAAGAATCAATCGCACATCTTCACCAATCACTTTTAGGGTATCGAGATTTTCACCATACACTCGCAGTTCAACGGGCGCGGTAAATGGAGGCCCTTGGTTAAGCTTACGTACCAAGATTTGTGCTTCCGGCACCTCTTCATCCAACACCTTTTGCAACTGTGGAATTAGCGCATTGGCTTGGTCAAAGTTCTCTGTTTTCACCATGGCTTGCGAGAAGTACGGCGCGTTATTTTGCCTCGCTTGCAGGTTGTAATAGAAGGATGGGAAGTTTGCACCCACGAGCCAATCGATACGCTCCACTTCAGGGTAACGATGAATGATATCGTCGATTTTTTCAGAGGTGTTTTTAGTGGCATAAATGCTCGCTTGCGGCGGCATATAAACCTGAATCTCAAACATGTCTCGGTCTGATGGTGGGAAGAATTGCTCAGTCAGCTGAGACATACTCCAGTAACCGGTAAACGGAACCAACAACACCAAAGCAATCGTGATGATTGGATGCGTGACACCAAAGCGGACAGAAGATGAGAACCAGCGCGTCAAAGCCGGGATTCTCAAACCCGTCATGTACCAATGGTGCTGTCCTTTCTTGTCGACATCACTGAGTTGCTTGGGCAGTAGCTTGGTCGCTAAGCCTGCGATTAAGGTGTGCGAGATGATGTAAGAGCCGATCAATGAGAAAGAAACGGTAATCGCAATACCACCGACAAATTCACCCGATGCACCCGGCATCAAGATAATCGGAGCAAACGCCAACACGGTAGTTAAGGTTGAGCCTAATAACGGCACCCATAAATGCTTCAATGCATTCATGGTCGCTTCAGCGCGCTGTTGCCCTTTCAAACGATAAGCTTGAATTGTATCGACCATCACCACCGCGTTATCAACCATGATCCCGAGCGCCACAATTAGGCCTGTCACCGACATTTGGTTAATCGGCACACCGGTCATTTTCATGATCGACAAGGTCAATAATGAGGTTAACGGCAGAGAAATGGCGACTAAGATCGCGGCACGCACGCCTAAAGTCACAAACAACACAATCAAGATCAGACCGAAACCGATCATCAAGCTTTTGCCTAAATCGTCTAAGCGAGTTTCGGTATAACCTTGCTGATTAAAGAGCACCGTCACCTTAACGTTACTTGGTAACTCTTGCTCAAATTTACCAATCAGAGCATTAGCTCGCGACGTCCAGTTGTCGACTCGCAGATCAGGATGCATTCTTGCCGCGACAATCACACCCGGCTCACCATCAATAATGGCAATCTGGTCTTGTGGGGTTTTCTCACCACGTTTCACAGAAGCAATGTCTTCCATACGGATGATGTGACCTTTGCTATCAGTGGCTATTGGCACTTGCTTAATGCGTTCAATAGAATCGAGTTCAGATTTAATTTCTAAGCCAAAGCGAGAATAAGCACTCACTAACTCGCCGGCGGAGTTCTTGGCGTCTGCCCCTTCGAGCGACTCAGCAATATTGGCACTTGAACGCCCCAACGCGGCGGCATCGGCCGTACGTAAACTGATTTGAATCTCTTCTTGTGGCATCCCGTATTCATCAACGAATTCAGTACCCGACAAAGTTCTTAGTCGCTTAGCGAGTTCTTTGGCATAGCGCCCGAGTGTTAATCGGTCAGGTTCACCTGCACCAGACCAGGTTAGAGATGCGATAGTTGTGAAAGCATAGGTATGATCACTGTCGAGATCGGGAGAATGAGAGCCCGCAGGCAAAATGGATTCGATGTCAGATAGCTTGTCGCGAGCTTGAGACCAAACTGGCTCAGGCTCGGTGATGGTGTCATTCAATTCTAAGGTGACAATAGACACGCCCGGCCTTGAGGTTGAGCTCACGAGTTTAACTTCACTCAGCTCACGCAGCTTGTTCTCGATAACTTCTGTTACCAAGGTTTCAACACGCTCGGCACTGGCTCCGGGGAAACTGGTTGTGATGTTCGCGTAACGGTTGATGATTACTGGGTCTTCTGCACGTGGCAACGTCATGAACGCAGAAATACCACTCACCATCAGCAGTGCTGTCATTAAGATAAGCAGTCGAGTGTTGGAAATAGTCTCTATGATTTTCATGCTATTTCCTATTCAGCAGTAACGCTTGCTGGCTTCACGGTTTGTCCAGGAACTAAACGATGTAAGCCACTGGCAATCACTTGTTCACCGTCTTCAATCGCCCCACTCACGTACGCTTGTTGATTGTTGGCAAACAACACCTGAACACTTCGGCGCTCAACTTTGTTGTCTTCACCAATCACAAAGATGTTCCACACACCGCGCAATCCATCAATCAAACCCGTTAATGGCACCCAGTAGCCTTGGTCATCAATCTGCTCATCAAATTTCAAATAGGCAAGTTGCCCTTCTAACACCGACGATTGTTCAGGAAACAAGTAACGCAAACCGACACTGCAAGACTGTGTGTCGACCATTGCGCCCGGATTCAACAGGCTCACAGCGAATTCATCTCGCCCGACGCGAATACTTGGGGCGGAAAGTGAAGTAACCTTTTTCATTTGATGGGCAGGAATACCGATCAAGGCTTCTTTCCCTTCAGAGGCAAGCAGTGTAAGAGTTGGATTCCCTACATTCACTACATCTCCAAGCGAGACAAAGCGTGTTGCGATGGTCCCTGAATATGGCGCACGAACTGTCGATTTCACCAGCTTCAATTGATTGCCTTTTACCGAGGCATCAATACGCAGCAAGTTCGCCTGCAATACGCGTTGCTCACTGGTTAACGAATCAATCTCAGCTTCGGCACTGAAGCCTTTCGCTTTCAATGAACGTTGACGTTTAAGGTTCGCTGCCACCAAACTCAATTGAGCTTTGACTTCTTCAGCCTGCGCTTTCAGTTGGCTAGACTCGGTTTCCAAAAGTTGGGTATCCAGTCTGATCAACGGCTGACCCGTTGTGACTGTGTCACCGACATCCACCAGAATCTCGTTTACTTTGCCCGCCAGTTCGAAACCTAAATTAGCCTGTTGACCCGCCTTAACCACACCCACATATTCACGCTGCACTGCATAAGAGGAAGAGAGCGCCAAGGCCATCGTTTCCACGGTTAAAATGGTTTGGACGCTCGATGCCGTTTCAGCGGTTGAATCAACCGACTCTTGGGCTTGTTCCTTTTCGCCACATCCAACAAGAAAAGCCGACAACGCCACTGCCACTGCGCTTCCCTTCATCAATTTATACATACGTACTGTTCCTATGCGGTACTCAATTATGTTCTTTTTTTAGACCAACCAAATCAAACTAGACTGTCTAGTTTGATTGTGTTGAAAATAAGTTTCATCGTTAATGATTGATAAAAGCATCACAAAAAGCATAATGCTTAGCGTAAAACGAGACACATAGAACTGAGCACCAACAGGCGCTAAGCAACGAGACAAACTAGGTAACGAGAAGCAAGCACGTGACTAAAATCATCAAGAGTGAACAGAAGAGATCGCAGATCTTAACCGCAGCCAGCCAACTTTTCTCTGAACATGGCTTCAAGATCAATATGGATCAGATAGCCAAAGCAGCGAACGTTTCTAAGCAAACGGTCTACTCTCACTTTAAAAACAAAGACGAACTTTTCGAAACCTGCATGCAAACCAAGTGTGCGGAGCGAGAACTCAGTCCTGCAGCCTTTGATATGGATGCTGCGGTGGGTGATGAGTTGGTGAAGTTTGGTGTGAAGTTTCAGGATTTATTACTTGATGAACAATCTAGACAAACCTTTCAAAATGCCATTAGCCAAGCGAATACGCATCCAGAGATCGCCTCTATCTATTTAGAAACTGGGCCTCAGAAAACCACCAAATTACTTGCTGATTATTTGCAGTCGAAAATAGATTCTGGTGATCTCACACTGTCGACATCAAGCTCGCCAGTCATTGCAGCCAGACAACTGCTGCTTATGTTCCATGGTAAGTCAGCGTATTGGGGATTCTTCGGACACGATAGCGGAGAATCTGAAGAAGAAAGACTTCACTACACTCGCGAGTGTGTCGCGCTATTCTTAAACGGCAATCAGCCTCGTTAATCGTTCAAGGTTCATGTCGCCGTTAGCTCGCATTTGAAACTGACTCAAGAAGTAACTCATAGAAACGTTTAGCAGCAGGGCCTGTCTTGGCTCCTTTTGGTAAAGTCAGGTGCAGCGGAACGTGATACCCACTGCCATTTTCGACATTCAACACAGTGAGCTTGTCACTTCCTCGGCTTTCAACAATGTGCTTTGGTAGTCGACAATACCCGACTCCCTGCTCTACCGCGCCAAACGCATGGTCGAAATTATCCACCGTAATACGCTGACTCGACTTCAACCAACCCACATCCTGTTTGTTGCCTTGGCTTTTAGTGCCTTGATTAGATCGTGTACCTAAATCTCGCACCACAATTTGCGGCAAAGACGACAGTTGATTCAACGACACTGAAACGGCACTTACTAACGGATGTGAGCTAGCAACTACTGGCTCCATCAGCGTAAAACCAAAGGCTTCGGCTGAGTAGTTAGTAATAGGCAAGTTGATGATAGCCACATCAGCCAGTTCTTGAGTCACCATTTCCGTTGTTTTAGACAGGGATGTTTCAATCACTTGTATCGATGTGGTGTTGTTCTCCGTCAAAAATGCAGCCATCGGTTGATAAAGGCGTTCAAGGCAGCACAAGTGATCAACAGCAACCACAATTTCAGACTCAACACCTTTCGCTAGCTGTTCACTGATCAACTCTAGCTCGCGAGCTTGTTCCAACATACTGCTTGCACGGCGCAACAGTGATTTCCCATCCTCCGACAAGACCGCCCTACGACCTTCAACCTGCACTAAAGTCACGCCTAATTGGTCCTCCAATTTTCTCAGCGCATAGATCAGCGTGGTGTGACTCTTGTTCAATTGCAGTGCCGCTGCCTGAATACTGCCTGCGCGGTCAATCTCGTAAAGGGTTTGCCATTGGTCGAGGGTGGTTTTCAATCTCATCGGTCTAAAATCCTGACAGTTAATAACTACATTATGAACTTTTCTGTCTGTTTTTTACAGGTAATATCTATTTCAACAGGCAATAAAGCCTCCTATGTTTTGCGAAATGACCATCAGTCTCAGCGCAATACCAAGTAACTGTTTGGAGAAATAACCATGAAATTATTACAAGTCGATTTTGAATTTAGCGGCCCATTTGGTGAAGAGATGTCAAACGCACTCGTTGACCTAGCAAAGTCTATTAACAACGAACCGGGCATGATCTGGAAAATCTGGACAGAGAGCGAAGCAGAAAAGCTGGGTGGCGGCGTCTACTTATTTGAAGATCAGCTGAGTGCTGAAACCTATCTGGCGATGCACGCTGCTCGCTTAAAAGAGATGGGCGTAGCGGAAGTTCGTGGGGTGATTTTTGACGTCAATCAGCCATTAACTACCATTAATAAAGGCCCAATCAACGGTTAATCAAACTTGTTCATTCGCTGAATGACAACAAAGATACTGAATCGCTAAGTCGCTAAGTCGCTAAGTCGCTAAGTCGCTAAGTAATAAATAGAGAGATACGTAATGAACAACAAAACTTTTCTTAGCCTACACGGCATTATTTACGCAGGGTTTGCCATCGCACTGTTTTTTATCCCAACTGTAATGTGGCCCATGTATGGTGTGGAAATTAATGATAAGTACGCTTACTTTCTCTCTCAACACACCAGTATCTTTCTGGGTGGTATCGCAGCGATAAGCTGGTTGCTTAGAGACATTGAACCCGGCGTATCAGCTAAAAAGCTCATCCAAGGTTTGGTGGTTACGAATATGCTTGGCGCCATCATCACACTGTATGCAGCGTTTACAGGAATCTTTGTTGGCTTTGGCTGGAGCGATCCAGCATTCTTCATTTCACTATCGGTACTCAGTGTTTTGCAGGCTCGTCGACAACGTTACTTACTTACTTAACGAGCTAGCAAACACAAAGAACAAAGCCAAACCAAAAAAGGCACCGGTGAATTGCTCATCGGTGCCTTTCTTTAATTACATGTCACAGCTCTCAAGAGCCAAGCGTTAGAACTCTTCTCAAGAACTAGGCTTATTGTCATGCTCCACAAAAATCAGCTCATCGGTATTGAAGCCACGCTCTTTCGACATCGCTTTGAACTTCTCCATCACTTCTGGCGCAACCTCTGGTGTTCTTGAAAGCAGCCATAAGTAATCGGTGTCTGGGCCAGAAACAAACGCGTATTGGTAATTCTCTTTGTCCAACTCGAATACCACATAAGCGCCATAGAAAGGGCCAAAGAAAGACACTTTCAAATAGCCTTGTTCAGAACCTTCAACAAAATACGCTTTGCCTTCCGCTTCGTTCCATTCACCTTCTTCAGCCGAATAGCCACGGTTAATCACCTTCACGCCGCCATCATCACGCAAGCTGTACTCAGCGCTAATGTTGTCTAAGCCACGCTCAAACGAGTGATCCAAACGAGCCACTTCGTACCATTTGCCCAAGTATCTATCCAATTCAAACTGTTGAACGGGCTTTACTGTTTCAGGCATGCCCACGCAACCACCCAATAGAATCACACTAAGCAGCAATAATATTTTTTTCATCCTAACCTCGGCTTGTTTTTATTAGTAATGCGAGTAAGCCTTGTGAAAACATAAACTTACATCCTTGGTAATACGTTAAATCCATTTTTAAAGTTCACCTAACTGTAATTTATTCAGAATCTTATGTGAATTGTTTAGTCTGCGAATGAATCAATGGTGTTTCATTGATGTTCGATATTGAGTCGGAGTCACCGCAAAATATACGGCAAGTTAACTTAATCAGGAGAGCAACTATGGACACTTTATTATTAAAAATCCGCGATATGATTCTTACCACTCGCTTTCTATACTTACTAAACAGTGGAACATGGAATAAATAACAATGAACAATAAGCTCACTTTGCCACGCACTGCATGGATTGCATTATTCGCTAGCCTAGTCTCTGTGCCATCGGCTTTTTCTCAAAGCCTAACCGCAGACCAGATCTTTACCAATGCCGACATATATGGGCATCGCGAGTCAGACTCGATCGTTACCCATAAAGGCAAGATCATCTTCATCGGTGACCACACTCAGGCGCAATCTTTTCAAGGTCAGAGTACCGATGTCATCGACTTGGAGAATGCCTTTGTTTTGCCGGGGTTCATTGATAATCATAACCATGTGTTTGAAGCCACCTCAGAGCTGGGTGGCAATTGCGAACTAGACTCTGAAGCCACATTAGAAGAGCAAATCCCTTACTTAGAAGCGTGTAAAATCAATGCCGAAACCAATGGTCGAGGCTGGCTGATGGGTTATGGCTTTTCTCTTGAGTCGACACTCGACAGCGACTCTGAATACACACCACTTGAGATCATCGACAGTATTTTCCCTGATCGCCCCGTGGTGCTTATGGAGCAAACCTCTCACTCTATGTGGGTCAACTCAAAAGCCTTAAAAATGGTTCATCGCGGATTAGCGGGAACTTAAAACAAAAACGGTAGTAAGTGATATGGTT